>JBDHQB010000004.1:0-165955 GCA_039806825.1 Parachlamydiaceae bacterium
GGATGAAGGATGAAGGATGAAGGATGAAGGATGAAGGATGAAGGATGAAGGATGAAGGATGAAGGATGAAGGATGACCTATAGATTAAATTTCCCTGTTTTTGAGTTGTCAAGAGGTTTTATAAAAAAATTCATCCTTCATCCTTCTCCTTCCCCTTCATTCTTGTTTTTAATATCTTTTAGTCCTAACATTATTCACTATGAAAACACATGAATCCTTACAATTTTCCCTTGGCACGTTTCATGGGCCGCTCGATTTATTGACCCATCTTGTGCAAAAAGAGGAAATTGATATTCATGCTGTTGAACTTCAAAGAATTACTTCTCAGTTTCGAGAAATACCAGATGAGGAACTTTCATTAGAAGTTAGCTCAGAATTCATCAGCGAAACCGGTTTTTTACTATGGCTTAAAAGTCGAACCCTTTTGCCTCTACCCCCAATTGAAGAGGAAGATATACCCGACGAGCCAGACCCCCGATTCGAAATTATTCACCATCTTGTTGATTACTGCCGATTTAAGGAAGCCGCAAAATACCTTTCCGTTAGGGAAGAGGAACAAAATGATTATTTTCCACGGGGAATGCATGAACACCCGAATGCACGTAAACCTTTTGGAATAGAGCACTTAACCCTTGAAGACTTAGCCGGGCTTTTTAATCAGGTTATTGCAAAAGCCTCTGTAGGCCAACGTTTGATTGAGGGGGAAACTTGGATCCTTTCCGAAGTGATTCAACAGGTCATTAAGGCATTGCAGCTTCATAAAAATATCCCCTTCGAGGTACTATTTTCAGTGGATAAATCGAAGGAAGAGCTTATCGTTACCTTTTTAGCAGTTTTAGAGCTGATGAAAAATGGTAAAGTTAAACTCATGAAAAATAAAGAGACTCAAGAGGTTTATATTACTTCCCATGGCGCGTGAAATCAACTTGTTCGATTGGAAGCCTCCTGAAAATGTGTCGGAAGAACAACTTCCCCTTCCAGGCATTTTGGAACAAATTGAGGCTTTGGAAGCGAGGAAAAGGGAAGAACGGGAATTACGGTCACGAGTTAAAAGATTGATCGAAGCTCTTTTGTTTGCTGGTAGCGAACCTTTGCCCTTTAATAAAATCCGTGAAGTGACCGATGCGATGCATCCATTCCGCCCCAAGATTTTAAGAGAATTGATCGAGGAGCTTCGTGATGATTATATTTCATTGCAGCGAGGTTTTAGGCTTGAAGAGATTGCTCAAGGGTTTGTCTTGCGCTCTTGTTCCGAATATGGCAAATATATCGAAATTTTGTTTAGGAACCGTAGAACGGAGAAGTTGAGTCAAGCTTCATCAGAAGTTTTAGCGATTATAGCCTATCGTCAACCGATCACAAGGCCTCAGATCGATGCGATTAGGGGTGTAGACTCCTCCGGAAGCCTTCAGAATCTTCTTGAAAGGCAATTGATCGAGCCTAAAGGAAAATTGGAAGCCCCCGGAAGGCCAACATTATATGGAATCACACCAGAATTCTTAAAATATTTTGGAATGAAGGATTTGGCTGATTTGCCCACCATCCAGAAGTAAGGATGAAGTCGGAATTCAGAAGTCAGAAGTCGGAAGAAATTATCTCTACAATCTTCGGAATTTTGGATTCTAAATTCTGACTTCCGACTTCTGAACTTCCAACTTCCGACTTCCGACTTCTGACTTCCGACTTCTGACTTCTGACTTCCAATTTCCGGATTCTACCTTGCTTTAAGCCTTTTATATCTCCTTGCAATTTAAAATAATTTTTATTATTTCACTCCTATTGGTTTAAACAAAACTATTTCGGGAGTTTTTCATGAAATATCTTTATGAATTTATTGGGACGTTCTTTTTAGTTTTTACAGTTGGAATGAGTGTATTGAATCCTGGAAGCATCGGACCTTTTGCTCCTTTGGCGATTGGTACAATTTTAGCTGTTATGGTTTATGCCGGTGGCCATATTTCTGGTGGCCATTACAACCCAGCAGTGTCTTTAGCAGTTTTTATTCGCGGCAAATTAAATGGGCAAGATCTCGGACTTTATTGGGTTGCCCAATTACTAGCAGGCCTTTTAGGAGCTTTTCTTGCCATCTACTTTAAAGGCAGTCCAGCGCCTGAATCTTTAGATTTAGATACTTTTAGGACTTTATTGGCCGAATTCTTATTCGCATTCGCTTTGTGCTATGTTGTTTTGAATGTAGCAACATCAAAAGAAACGGCTGGAAATTCCTATTATGGATGGGCGATCGGTTTTACAGTTCTAGCGGGTGCCTATGCTGTAGGTACAATTTCAGGGGGTGCATTTAATCCAGCTGTTGCATTAGGACTATCAGTGATGAAGATTGCGGATTGGTCAAGCCTTTGGATCTATATTGTTGCCAACTTGCTCGGTGCTGTTGTTGCAGCTTTCATATTTAAAGCTGCCCATCCTGATGAATAGAAAAAAAGGACGAAGGATGAATTATTTGTATTCATCCTTCACCCGTCCTTATACCGAACTTTGAGATTCAATTAGGAAGATCCATAAACTACCTCAGGCATGATTAAATTTTTATAGTTAAGAGCTCAGACCAATTGGTAGTGAAACGGGGAGTGCATCTATCCCGCTTCATGCGCCAACTTTGTTCTACACCTTCTGCCGCATATTTTAAAATATCATATCCATATTGGCGGTTAAGCCGGTCGACCAATTCGGATACAGCTTTTTGTTTAACTAATTCAGGCTTATGCCTTATAAACAAATCAGGCTGGTATCTATTTTCTGGAACAAGTCCACACAAAATAACCCCTGCCTTCTTATAGTGAAGACCTTTGCGAAAAATTCGCTCCAAAGCAATTTTGGCATAGGTAATTAAAGTAGGTGTGTAGTTAGTGGGCTCTGGAAGCACTATATGAGTTGCGCGGGCATATACCTCTTCTTTGCGAAAGGGACTTGTTGTAATATAAACCTCAAGATAACTCGCAAGACTTCCCTGTGAACGCAATTCCTCCGCAGCTGTTGCCACATAAGTAGAAACTGATTCCGACATATCATCCCACTTAGTTATAGGAGCTCTAAAAGAGCGTGAGCTCGTGATCGACTGTTTTGAAGTAGGTTCGTCTTCTAGGTCTAAGCATGAGAAGCCCCGCAATTCCCAAGCCATCCGTAAACCTATAACTTTCAGATGCTTCTTTATCCATTCATCGTCGCATTGTGCATATTCCCATGCAGTCCGTATCCCGTAGCGATAAAGGAATTCTGCGGTTTTTCTTCCAATACCCCACACATCTTCTACAGGCATTTTTTTTAAACCAGCTTCTATCGAGGCTGGATCATCGAGCACACAATATCCAGGAGAGGCAGAGTCCTTTTTCGCAAGGCGGTTGGCCACTTTAGAAAGTGTTTTTGTGGTTGACACACCTACAGAGACAGGAAGGCCGATCCATTGCAAGATAGTCCCCCGGATCTTTGCCGCTAAGTCCTTTGCCCCCTCAGCCGGAATCATTAGAAACGCTTCGTCGATCGAATAAATTTGGATATCAGAGGAAAATTGGGAAAGTGTACTCATGACGCGTGCTGACATGTCGCCATACAAAGAATAATTGGAAGAAAGGACGACCACTCCATTCTTACGAAAAACGTCTGCCCACTCAAAGGCTGGAGCTCCCATGGGAACGCCTAAATCCTTGACCTCTTTGGAACGTGCAACGATACATCCATCGTTGTTTGACAAAACAACCACGGGGCGATTGTTGAATTTTGGATTGAAAACTTTTTCACATGAAACGTAAAAGTTGTTGCAGTCGATGAGGGCGATCAGATCATTATTGTGCTTTGTGGATAACATAGGTGACTACTCCCCATACTTGGAAATCAGATTCCGGAGTGACAGGCATCGCAGGATAATTGGAATTTTCAGGCATGAGACTTACACCTTTAGCATCCACCCGGATTCTTTTGACGGTGAACTCACCATTGATAACAGCCACCACAATTTTGCCGTGAGCGGGCTGTAGGGCGCGGTCGACGACAAGCAGATCGCCTGTATGTATTCCTGCATCGCGCATTGAGTCCCCATCTACCCTAACAAAAAATGTTGCCGCAGGATGTTTGATCATGAGTTCATTGAGGTCCAGATGCTTTTCGACATACTCATCAGCGGGTGAAGGAAACCCTGCTTGCACGGTGGAACTGACTTCTGGAATAGCATAAGAGGAAGTTGGGCACGTCTGTGATCGGGCCACCACTTTAACCGGTAATTTTTCTTCGCATTGCATCGCTTCTATTAATCCTCAAAAGCATTGATTTGGTTGATCAGAAGGCGCAGCATGCTATATGCGCGCCGTGCATGGTTGAAAGCGATGCGTGGGAGTTCGAGGTGGTCAGATTCTTCAGGAAAGGGAAGGGTCTTATAGATATTCCCTTGGGCGAGAAGGGTAGAATAGTGTCCGTTTAGGAGTTGGAGCTGTTCATCTGTGATTTGCTTTTTCAAACGCATGACGAGTTGGTCTCCGACATAGCGACTTGAATGATAGCGTTTATAAAATTGTAAGATATGGTTGACGGCATCATCTGGAGATTTTGAAAGGTAGAATAAATGGAGATCATCGGGGCTGATCCATCCTTGGGCCAGCAAATAGTCTTTCACATAACTTAGCCATTCTTGCCAATATTGACTACCCTCTCCCTGAATGAGGACAAGCGGGACAATATTGGACTTTCCAGTTTGCATGAGTGTTAGCACTTCAAAAAGTTCATCCAATGTGCCGTATCCACCGGGAAATACAGCTACAGCATCGGAATGGCTGACAAACATCAGTTTACGTGTGAAAAAATAACGGAAGTTGATCAGCTTGGGATCCCCTTCAATGATTGTGTTGGTTGGAGCTTCAAAAGGTAAACGGATCGAAAGCCCAAAACTTGTTTCACGGGAAGCTCCAGAAAGGCCGGCTTTCATAATTCCATTAGCGGCGCCGGTCATGCACATCCAATTATGGGTCGATATTTTTGCGCTGAACTCTTCGGCAGCATGGTAATCGGGGTGATTTTCCGGAGTTCTTGCGGAGCCAAAAATGCTGACTGTGCGCATAGAACCATATTGATTGAAGATGCGAAATGCGTAGCGCATCTCTTTTAAGGAGCGGGTAATGAGCTTGATTTGACCGGTATCATGCCCCTCACGCGTAAGCTTCAAACTATTTTGAACCAGTTGGGAAATGAGCTCGCCCTCAAAAGAATTTGGATCCTTACCACAAATTGCTACCAATTCGTGAATTTTTTCCAAAATTTCCGGAGAATTAAAATCGATGTTTTCTTTAGACATGGCCTAATTTTAGCAGAGGAAATCTTTTTCCACCACACACCCCTCGTGCCGTGCCTCTTGCCCGGTAATTCTTTTCCCAACAATGCAATTTTTTGATAGATTTATGGGCACGAAAGAGGGAAGTTAATTATGGAAAAACCTGATCGTCAACAACTCATTGCATTCCTTAAGTCATTAAGAGACAAAATTGTTCATGCATTCGAACAGCTTGAACCCAAAGAAAAATTTGTACGTAAACTTTGGGACCACCCTACTGGAGGCGGTGGCGAGATCAGCCTACTTCGCGGTGACATCTTTGAAAAAGCTGCGGTGAACTGGTCCGGAGTTTGGGGTAACAAATTTCCCATGGACGATGCCGAAGGCCCCTTTTTTGCTACAGGAATTAGTTTGATCACTCATATGGCCAATCCACACGCACCCACTGTGCATATGAACATCCGGTTTATCGAAACTGAAAAAAAATTTTGGTTAGGCGGAGGATATGATCTTACTCCCATGGGGTTTCCTTATGCCGAAGACACTGCACACTTCCATAATGTCGCTGAGAACTCTCTGAAACCTTTCGGAAAAGAGATCTATGCTCAATTCAGCAAAAATGCGAGAGAATACTTTTATATTCCGCATCGCAAAAAAGAGCGTGGGGTAGGTGGTCTATTCTTTGATCATTACAACACAGGCAACTGGGAAAAAGATCATGCCCTTTGGCAAAACGTTGGAAACACATTTCTAGATGCTATTATCCCCATTTATCGCAAAAGAATCGGACAAAACTTTACCGAAGAGGAGCGAGAAACACAGCTCAAAGCTCGCTCCCACTATGTTGAGTATAATTTATTGTACGACAGAGGAACCCGCTTCGGTTTTCAATCGGGTGGAAATCCCGATGCCATTTTGTGCTCCATGCCCCCTCTTGTTAAGTGGTGACACTTTTTTTATCGTAACGTTTGTAATACCAACGCATAGCAATTGGGGTAAAGAAGGTTGTTAGGGTAATTACAACAATTAAAGCTGCATAAAGGTCAGCATCAAATACATTCTTGGATTTGCCAACATTAGCAAAGATAAGCCCAACCTCTCCTCTTGGCACCATTGCCAAACCGACGGCCCATTTCACGAAATTGGATTCTTGTATCAATGCGAGCCCGGAAAAGATCTTTCCAACAATGGCTGCAGCTAATAATACACCCGACAATAGCCATATGTAGGGAGAATTCCATGCCACTGCTTGAAGGTTTAATGATAATCCAATTGTGACAAAAAAAATGGGGGTGAACAGATAAATAATAGGCTTCATGGAGTGCTCAACGCGATGTGAAAATTCTCCCGAAATCTGAGAATTTCTCGGAAGAAATAAGAAAAATCGTTTTGAAAGAGCTATCCCAGCTGCAAATCCCCCTAACAGTTCAGGGGCACCAAAAAGGCGCGCCAACCATGCAAACAAGAGGATTAATGAAATTGTCATAGTCGTCAGAAGACCGGGAATCTCACTCATTTCTTCATACTTTTTAATAATATAAGCGAAAAGTGCTGCTGCAAAGGGAGCAACAATCAAATAAACGAGAATAAAGAAAAGAATTTTGAAGGCATTCATTAATTCCACTGATCCGCTGACCGAAAATTCGTAGAGCAGGGCTAACAGAATAATCCCAATAATATCATCAATGACTGCCGCGCCTAATACAATCTGAGTTTCCTTGGCATTTTGTCTCTTTAACTCTGAAAGTACTCTTAAAGTTATTCCAATGCTGGTTGCAGTAAGGGTGCATCCTACAAACAGAGAAGGGAGCAGTGGAAGTTGGAATAGGTAAACGCTCGCAGTGTATCCTAGAGTAAAAGGTAAAATAACACCGATAACTGCAGTGGATGTAGCTTTAAGACCATTTTGCACAAGCTTTGAGATATCTGACTCCAAACCCACTTCAAAAAGGAGCAAAACAACTCCTATTTCTGCAAGAAGATGGATAGTTTCAGTAGGCTCTATCCAGTTTAAAAGACTAGGACCTAAGACAATTCCTGCTAGAAGCTCACCAATTACAACGGGGATTTTAAAATAGCCAGCTATTTCGCCAAAAACCCTAGCAGCAAAGATAATGATGACGAGTTGTAAAAAGAATTCGTGGGACATATGTCCTTTTTTATATTAAATATATATCTATGGACTATTAAAAAAAATGTATCTTTATTAAGGCAAATTATGTTGACCGTACTGCTATGGGTTTTCATTCTGTTATTGGGATTATTTTTCCTAACCTATGGCGTAATAATACTTTCAAATAAATTTCTTCCTAATAGATATTATCAGGGACCTATTTCAGATCATTTCGATGGACGCCATTTTTATTTTCCAGGTGCAAGGAAAAGAGCGTTATGGGAAGTTCTGACGTGGTTATTGACACGCAAACAGACCTCATGGCCTAAAAAAGTCGAGCAAAATCATCATTTTCCTCCTCCAAAAAAACATACTGAGGATGACAAACCACAAATCACTTATATTGGTCATTCTTCCATCCTTTTGCAGTGGAAAAATCTAAATATTTTATTGGACCCAATTTATTCAGAGAAGGTTGGGCCCAGCTTTCTTCCATGGCTTAAAATCGCCAGAGTGAGTGAACCTGGAATAAAATTTGAAGACTTACCTCCAATCAATGTGGTTTTAATCACTCATGGTCATTACGATCATATGGATATTGATACATTAAAGAGGTTACAGTCAGAAAAAAATCCTCTTTTCATTTCAAGTTTAGGCCATAAACGCTTTCTCAACGATCAAGAGATTCAGAATGTAATTGAAATGGATTGGTGGCAGAAGCATAAAATTGACGAAAAATTTCAGATTATTTTTTTGCCGACAAAACATTCCTCGAATAGAAGTCTTTTGGATATTGATTTAACTCTCTGGGGTTGTTTTGGAATAGAATTAAAAGATCATGGATATATTCTTTTTGGCGGAGATTCAGCCTATGGGCCGCACTGGAAAAAGATACAGGAAAAACTTGGGGTTCCCCGAGCTGCGCTATTACCGATTGGAGCATATAAGCCAAGATGGTTTATGGAAATGGTCCACATGAATCCAGAAGAGATGATTGAAGCCCTTAATGATTTAGGCGATCCAAAAGGGATTGCCATCCATTTTGGCACATTTCCGTTGACTGATGAAGGAATTGATGAGCCTGTGAACGCATTACAAAAACTGAAAGGCACAAAAGATATCTGGATTCCCCTTCCCGGCGAATCCCGCCAATACTGATTAAACGGTGGCGTGAACCAATTTTGCTAAAGTATGGAGAGTGGGATTTCTGCTTTTAAAAGCATGATATAAAGTCGTTCTTGGTAAATCATGCTCTTTTGCAAGCTGACTTTTATTTTTAGCGCTGACGTGAGCTTCCAAAATTTCAATAACTCCGTCAGGGTCATTGTCTTTTAAACATTCCCAAATAGCTTTAGCTATCAACTCTTCATTTAAAAGATCTTTAGTAGGATTGTATACCCGTGGCTGCTTTTTAAACTTAGTCATTGACCCACTCTTTGTAAACCTTTTCCGCCTGATTGATGTCTTTTGTCTGGCCATTTTTATTCCCTCCTAAGAGTAGTAATACTTGGCTTTCTTGAATAACAGAATAATAGATTCTACGTCCATTTTCCCATCGTAATTCCCAAATATGATCTCTTAATTGTTTATGGTCTCCAAAATGCCCTTCTTCTCTAACATTTTCTATTCTTTTAGCAATTTGAACTCTGGATCTTGCAGTTTCATGTTTAAGCCATTCATCAAATTGATCCGTTATGAGTATCTTGTATTTCATCTTTATTGTACCATAAATTGAACAATACTCTACAAAAAAGGTTTCTCTGCATCTGGTAAACTGCCTGCGTGCAAAAAGTCTACAGTCAGAATTACATTTACTCAACTAAAATTTTAAATTTACTTTTCAAGACATAGAAGGGATTTGGCATTCTCGAGGTGTTGAGGGTAGCGTTCGTATATTTTTAAGCGCACTGCTTCGGTAAAAATTGTTAATGCTAGAGCTTTTTTGTTGGCATCGATGAGGTTTTTCAAGATTGCATTAATTTTGTTACCGAGGGATTTAAAATGTTTTGAGCTTTGAAACTGAGAAAAGTCAAACAAGGGTAAGAACGATTTATAGAATTCCTTTTCATCTTCGATGTGATAGATGATAAAAGGAGATAACGCCTCAATAAATTCAAAATACCTATTCCAACAATTTTCAAAGTATTTGCTCTCTTTTGCACGCACCAATAATTTTATCATAAATTTCAGCAAAGCTATATGGGGTTGAGCTGAATTCAATTTGATTAAACGTTCCAAACATGTCATAAAACCTGATTTTAGATTTTCATTTCCCTCATGAAAAAGGACTAACTCAAAACTTTCTAGAACAGAGGGTAAAACTGAATAAGACTCAGGAACAATATGCGGGAAAGATTCTAAGAAGACATTATAAGCAGTTTCTAAATCGTTCGAACCGATAAATTCCGCCAAATAGTCTTTAAAGATCTTCAAAGCTTTATTTATTCTAGGTATCATCAGTTCTTTTGGAAATACTCTACAATGATCCTTTATGGTTGTTATAACTACTCTTCGAAATTTTTCTGGTGGTAGTTTGAATAATCGCTTTTTACATTCGAGAATTGTAACATGGCATAAAGCTAATTCTTCAAGATCACATTCGCTATTAATTTTATTCAATTCCTCCAATAATATAGAGCATTTAAATTCATGTTGATGAATTACATCAATTGACTCAGGAATAGTTGTGATAAACTTGTAGACCAACCTATAAATATTTACTGAAATCTTTGGAATTTTTGATACTCTTACAAACTTGATCATTTCCAGTAAATTTATGTAAATCATATCCATTACATAAGCTTTATGAATTGGATTTGCAGGTTTCAAATCGAGAAGGCTTTCAATGAAAAGCGCCATTAACTGCGGAAAATAGGAGTTTTGACTAGGTAAACTAAAGAAACAAAAATAGGCATCTGGATGGAGAAAATCATTTGGAGATTTTGACTCCGGGATCCTCACCACAGCAGTGTTATTAACCCTTTTCATCTCCAATCTTTGTGGTTTGAATTGAGGAATATTACACAAATAGCATCCAAACTCCGGCTTAATATCTTTATAAATTAGAATCCGATGATTATCGACATTGTATCGACTCTTTCCATCTTTTAGCGCTAAAATTAAAGAAAATAAATTTTTCACATTAAATTCATAAGTCTGCACACTGATATATCTTTGGATATATTCTGCAACCATAGTGAAAAGGGAGGAAATGCAAAAAACTTCTTCAGGAGCATCGCTCAAAACCTCAATGTGCCGGGCAACAATTTCCACACAGTTTGGATAAAATAGCCAACAGCGATCTTGAATGTTTTTTGTCACAAGTGAAGTTAAAAAAAGATGCCTAATCTTTTGCAATGAATGTGATTGAACCTCCTTTATGCTTTTATTTTCATGACTGTCAAATAAAGCCTTTGTAATTTTTTCTATTTCAATATCAACAGCTTTATTTTCTAAAGTAAAAATGAGGTTTAAAATTTTCATAAAAAAGGGTTTGTCAGCTATCGATTGAAGCAAAAGTGGATGCTTCAAAAGCATCGTCATATACTCTGGAATAACCTTTTCCTCATTTTCCATTTTTGAAACTAGAGCATCTATCCAAATCTTAAATAATTTTTTCCACGGTAATGGAGGTTCTGAATTAAATTTTAGAAAACTAAATATCACTTCGCAAAAGATTAAATATTCATAATTCCCCGTTTGGACCATAGCAGTGAGAATCTTCAGAATGCCCTTCATGAAATTGGAAGATTCATCACTTTTTAAGTAAGATAGATCAGATAATTGAAAATAAATAAATCTGTAGATATATGAAGTGTATTTGCCATTTTTATTTTCTATGAAAGCCTCTAAAAGTAATCTATGGAACTCTTTTAACCTTCCTACTTTGTATATATAGTTTCCATATTCCTCTAACGCAGGGAGATTGTCTCCAAACTTCACTATCCCTCTAATTAAATCACAAAGGGTTCGACATCTCTCAGTAATATGAACATCATCATGCTTATTATCTACTGAAAGAGGATCACCTTTAAAAAGTAATTTTGTCACTTCAATTGCTTCTAAAAGCAAAGAAGGATCTCCTGATAAACTTAAAGTGGATATCAAGGGAATGTCAATGGATCTAAAGTTAGTATTATGAATAAGTGAAATTGATAAAGGTTTTCTCCAGCGCAAAATGCTTGTAGCATATTTTCTGATTTCACCCGATTTTGACAGTATGCCTAAAGCTCCAGTTAAAAATTGTGTTGCAAAAATTCTGAAATATTTTTGATCTGGGTCTGAACCGACAAGAAATCTAATTTTATGATCTATATCCTCGTTAGCTACTTCAAGAATTTTAGCACTTTGACATTTTACAAGTGCTTCCGTAGCTGATATAAGAAGTGAACATCTTATCTTTGAATTTTTAAAGGGCTCATAAACTTGCCAAAAAATGTCCCACGCCCGTTCACTTATAATCTTATTTTTTAGGTCGGGAATTTTTCTATATAATGTGTCCCAAGCAACATCATCAAAGACTTTATAGCAGAATCTTAATTCCAATTGAGCTTGAATCGCCGAAGCAACGTTCATTCCTTTCAGACCTTCTAAGGTCTGATGAAGAAATAGTTGAAAAGGTAAGGAAGTTCTGTAAAAGTATTTAACTTTTGAAGTTAAGATTTCAGCTGCTTCAATCCATCCTCCTTTTTCAACATGTGCTTTAAGAATATGCAAAAAACAGGCTCCAATGTTCGCTGATAAGGATGGAATTAAAAGCAATTCCTCCAAATTGACCTTCCATCTTCGTGTTGAGGGGATGTCTTTGTTCACTATTAAGGAGACAATATGTTCAGATATCGCTCGTGCAATTTCTTCACATGCAATTTCTTCGGGAATGGGATCTAAATTAAGGCTATTATCTAGCAAGGCATAGAGGGAATTATAATAACGTTGGGCAATGTTTCTAAATCCACCACATTCTTTAGAAGCTTCTATTATATGTTTCCACAGTATTGGATTCGCAGCTATTAAACAACCTGCCATTGGAATAGAATGTTCGAATAGCTTTTCACTTTCCATTCGTTTAAAAGTAGCTTTGAGATGGGGTCGGATACAACTCCATCCTTTTTCACTTATTTTATCTGCGAATTTATTCAGTATTACATTCACCTTTTTTGCAAAACTGCTAAAAAGGGGTTTATCTAATACAATCCTGTATTCTCCTAACTCAAAAAAATGGAGCATCATCCATTCTGAACTTTCTTTTGAAACAGTTGGGTCTGTAGATTCTGTACACAATATGGTGAGAAGATTTACATATAGGATCTTACAATTGTCTTCAAAGAGTTGATTGGCTGTTGGTGAAGATTTTTTCAAAAACTTTGTCAGTTCAATCAAAATAGGAATGATTACAGCATGGCTATTTCGCATGCAGAAGTGTGCCAGTGCAATTACACCTCTATTTGGTTGTGGAGTAATATCATTGTTAAGATTAAACCAAATATCAAGAACAACTTTAGAATTGGCCTTAAACCGCTTCCCAGTTGTCATTAAGTTTAGAACTGGGAAATAGGAAATGGGTGTCAGGTTGTTACGAATAAGTGTAAGCAATGCGCTATCAAATTCGTAACACTCAGGATTGTTTTCTAGATAGGTGGCAGCTTCATGAAAAATAAAATTAAGATCTATTTGGTGCATAAGAACCTTCGAGGACTCCAAAGCTGTAATTAATTTAGGAAATATTTTTTCAAATGATTTCTTTGAAAATGCCTTGTGATATCTTTTCCATATTCTGAAAATAAGTATTGGATTGCCGTCACATTGCTCTACACACAGTTTTTCAAGTTCTTGCAAGATTACTGGGTATCTTTCTAATAATGCGAGCACAGAAGAATAGTGCGTTATCTCCCGAGCTTTTATAAGTCGCTTTACAATTTCCAAAGCAACTGCTTCCTCATTTTCTCCTTTTAGATCTTTGTATACTGAGATTTGAGAGTTTATACCGTTGGTTCTATCAAAGATAAATATTACAGGAATATTTAAGTGTATAAGTTGGCGCAACTCGGGATATGAATGCCTCTGCATTATTACAAGGGCTATCCTTAGCCCCAATGACTTCATTGTGGGTGAGGTGAGTTTTAATAGAAATTCCGATGTTTCGCAAAGAGCAGAGAAGGTAGATGGATGAAGATCTGTTAATGTTCTAAAAGTGCTATTGTGAAGACCTGCTAAATAGGCATGTAAGAAATGTACAATTGATAAATGTTGAAAATTTTGAAGTTTTTTCAAACCTATTAAAGCTTTAGAAATTTCAAAAGGAAATCTGTACCAAAATGCCTTTTCACTGCTTTCAATTTTTAGTTGAACGTCGTTAGGAGACCTTTTGAGGTCATGAAAGAATTTAAAATCTTTCCCCTCTTCATTCCTAAGGAACGAGATATACAGACAGGCATTGATATAGTCACAGGCAAGTTCTACGGGAATTTCTTTACTCTCCAAAATTAGCAATATGTACATGAGAAGAGATGAAATATTGGGATGGGTCGAACTTAGCCCTTTTAATAAGCCCCTACGGATCTCCTCGACCTCTTTCACTTCTAAAATAACTTTGCCTTTGAACCTATTAGATTTTATTCCCACATGGTTGACCAAGCAGCTTAGAGCTTGTAAAATAAATAAAATTCGAAACTGTGGAGATCTGCCTCCATGACTAGACAAAATTTCCCTTAACACTTCAATAATTTTAGAAATCTTGCTTGGACCTGCACCATAGTTATAAGCCTCTTCCAGCATAGAAATGAGCAAAATCTCTTGCTCTTTCTGTGAAATATTTGTATAGCCTCGAATTAGATCTAGAATTACCCTTCCCCAACCGCTTCTATCAATGGTTTCAACTTGATCCAAAGTTTTAACTAATAAAATTCGATCGAAAAAGACCTTAGTCGGATATTGGTAGTGGCAAATGGGAGTTATATTTCGAAATAATTGATTATCCTCTGCCAGTATAGCTACATCTATAGGGATATTAATTGCATCGTTAACAGCTAAAGAAAACCTGGAAAGACTTCCTATCCACAATAACTCCGATTCATTCTGAATTCGATCTCCAAAACCTGTAATTAAAAATATATTCTGAGGATAAAGAAGATTAACAATGGAATTTTTTACAAAATACCCTCTTGACATGCGGCTATCACTGGCTAAATTCGTATGGTGTCGTATTTCAGGCCTCAAATTTTTATCGGAAAAAATTTCTCCATATTTTTTATAAAATTTTTGATCGAATACCTTTATGACAATTATTCTAAGAGTTTCTAACTCTTCCAAGGTTATTCCAGGAATCCATATGCGAATATCTACATCATTTAAAGGTTTTGAAAATTCTGATTGAATGGACGTATAGAATTCCAAGGGCATATCATGTATTTGCAACTTTTCAAGCATAGCTAAAAAATAGCTCATTCCAAGCACTTTAAAAACTGCGCTTCCAGACAAATAAATTTGTCCAAATTTTCTTTTTGGATAGACTTTTGCAAATTCAATCTGAACTTCCAGAATAAGACTAGTGTAATCAAACTCAATGGAATGTTCCATCGAAGCAGTTCTTAAAGTAAATTTCTGATGGAATAGGTTTTTTAATCTAAGAAATTCATCCTTACTCAGGGGAAACAATGAAAAATTTATACAAGGTCCTGTAGGAGATCCCTCATAGGTCATTACCCCTTTTCTTATAAGATAGGAATAGATTTTTTCCCAGATCGTACAGGGACTAGGATATGTGGTTTCTACTTGCTGAGCTGCAGTGGTTTCTTGATGTTGTACTGATAATACAGAGTTTCGACTATTACGAGGTCCTTCTATTCTTGTTGGTGGTTCCATCTATAGACTATTGTCGTGAAAATAAGCTGAATTCAAGAGGCGCCATCTTAATGAAGAGGTGCTTTCGCGCCTTGCATAAGATTTAATTTCCTCAGGGCTCATTTTTCCAAATTCCCTGATTTCTTCGTCGGTCAAACGGAATAGGACATTTTGTGCTTTCTGGGAATTGTTCAACACAACGTGCAAAATTTTTTGGCATCGATTAAATTGGCGGTGTTTTTTCCATAAGCGCCACAAGCCATATAAAACCATGGCAATAGGTAAAGCTAATAAACCCACAAAAACACCCACATGTGAAAATTCACCATTGAATAAGAGATACCCTTCAACTAACAAAACCATGACTAAGGAAAGTGAAAAAATAACACTTTCAGTTGGAGATTCCACGATAGGACCAAGCCATTTTGTAAAAGTCTTATTTGAAGACTGGTATGCTATAATTTCTTCAAAGGCAGGATCGTTAAAAGCCATTCTTCCTATATGAGCTAATTCGTGTGCCAAAATTTCATCACGGTTATAAAAACCAAGATAATTTTGTGAATTTAAAAATGGCATTCTGAGTTGAATAAATGCTCCCAAAGGACCATCTTCTTGCATTTGAAATATCCAAGCGCAGCCTCCGTGCCATGGCAATAACTCTTTATTACCAAACACTAAAGGAACCCAAGTCGGTTCAATTCCAAAGGCGCCTTTTGCAACTTCCATGGGTTTATGTAAAATTTCTGTCGTTTTGTTTTTAAGGAATGAGGAATCTAATTCAAGTGTTTCCTTAAGATTTAAACAATTACGCACCCTTTCAACAAAAGCATCTTCTCCCTCTTCCGGTCCAGGAACCAAGCCTAGGCGATTCCATTCTAAGAGCTCTGCTTCAGAAATTTTCATAGTTACCTATTTTTTATGGGTAATTAAATTAATACAATACTCTATTTGCTCAAAAAATGGGAGTATCTGATAATCTTTATACTTTAAAGAGGTTGGCCATGTTAACTGAAAACTATGAAGAATTCACTGAAGCACAACGCAAGATTTTGGAAAAATATGTCACAAATACTTCCAGTCATATTTTTGTTTTACGAAATCTTCCTGAGGTTATCAAGGGAGCACTTTTTTCCCGATATTCACGTTCTAGCTTAGGTTTACGTTCTCTTTTGATCAAAGAATTTATTGCCCATGATGAAGAAACGGGCTTTTCAGAAATCGCCGGACATTCTACTGACCCTTCAGATACTTTAGAACAGGTTCTGGCAATTAAAAAAGCTCAAAATTTCTATGACCGTATTCTGGATGGTTACGGGGACGATTCTATTGGTGAGCTCGGTGGAGCTCATATCGCTATTGAAAATGTTTCTATGTTAGGTGCAAAGCTTTTGGAAGATAGTCGAATTGGTGGATCTCCTTTAGAGAAATCTACCCGTTATATCTACTTTGACCAAAAGGTAAAAGGTGAATACCTTTTTTACCGCGAGCCGATTTTGATGACATCTGCTTTCAGGGACCTGTATTTAGACACCTGTAATTTTTTATTTGATACATACAGTCGTTTAATTCCAAAGCTCACAACAGTTTTTGAACACAAACTGCCTAAAGATGCTGCTGTTTCCAGCGCAGCTTATACCGCAGCTTTAAGGGCAAAAGTTTTGGATTGCTTACGCGGTCTCCTACCTGCAGGAACATTGACCAACATGGGAATCTTTGGAAATGGAAGATTCTACGAAAGCTTGCTGCATAAGCTTCATTGCAATCCCTTGGCAGAGATGCAAGAGATCGGTAAAAGAATGTATGAAGAACTATCAAAAGTGATTCCCTCTTTTATCAGAAGATCCTCTTTGACGCACCACACACACCATAGCTTTGCCAATTTTAATGATGCGATCCTCTCTGAAATTAAGCAGATTACCCTAGAGCATACTCAAACTCCAAGTTCCTCACACGGACAAGCTGGAGTCCATTTAATATCTTTTGATAATGATGCAGTGATCAAGGTCGCAGCGGCAACTTTATTCGCACATTCTCATCATAGTCTTGAAAGCCTCATCAGCTATTGTAAAGGTCTTCCCGAAGAGGAAATTAACCGTATTTTGGAAGCAGCAGCGAACAACCGAGAGACTCGCAGACATAAATCTCCAAGATCATTGGAACACGCTAACTTCACATTTGAAATCATTGCGGATTTTGGAGTTTATAGAGATCTCCATCGCCATCGTATGTTGACACAAGAAAGACAGATCTTGACTTGCGGAGAGGGATATTATATTCCACAAGAAATTTTAGGCACCGAAATGGAAATTCCCTATCGTGAAGCTATGGAGAGAGCTAAAAAAGCCTATGATAAAATTTCTAAGGAACTTCCAGAAGAGGCGCAATACATTGTTCCCATGGCTTACAACGTTCGTTGGTATTTCCATGTCAACTTACGTGCATTGCAGTGGCTTTGTGAACTAAGATCTTCACCCGCAGGGCATCCAAATTACAGATTTGTTGCTCAAGCATTAGCGAAAGCGGTCATTCAACAATTTCCTGCATTTGAAAGATTTTTCCGTTTTGTCGACTTCGAAGGATACGATATGGGCAGAATCGGACAAGAACAACGCAAAGTCGAAAAAGCCTTAAAGGGATAAAAGAACTCAGGAAACAGAGGTCAGAAGAAGGTAACACTCTGTCTTCTGTTCTTCTTGTGAATTTAATGAGTGGGGAGCGGGGTTCTGGTAGCGATCAGAAGATCTTTGATGATTTTGTGGTTGTCTACAATCTTGTGTAGCATCTTGCGAGCTTCTTCTTTTGGGACATTCATTTTGAGGCAAAATTGGCCCAATAATGAATTTGAATCTACAGAATTTATTTCTGAAAACGGAACTGTTTTCCTAAAAGCATTCCGCCCCTGCCCTCTTTTGAATACAATATTTCCATCATGCACATTGATAATAATTGAGTAGTCTGTGGATTCATTCCAAAATGAAAATTCACTTCGATCCACTAGGTATTTCAACATTACTGCTTTTGTTGAAAGTTCTGACAACGGAAATTCAGTCTTAAAAACCCTTACTGTCCCATCCTTCATCACCTCATAAGCATTTTTTACCAACTTGACGTACTGACCACTTTTCGAATCAATTTCCAGGGTTGATTCTTGACCATACATCTCAACTTTTAGCTTTTGATTTGATTTGATTGCAATTACAGGCTGATTTTTATTCAAAGTTTCTACTAATAATATTCCATCACGGCAAGGAATCACTATCGCAGTATGCATGGGTATCCCTGTGGGGCCTTCTTTCTGAACAACTAAATATCCTTGCAGATCATACTTCTCTTTTAATAACTTCAGCATTGCCATCGATTGACCTGTACAAGCATTTCCAAATTCCTGCACATCCTTATAATCAGGATCGAACTGTCGATAGGCACTAATGTGGGTCACAGAGCTGTTTTTTTTCTGCATCTCAAGAAAGTGGTCAATAAATTTTATCAATGTGGGCCAGCTGTTATAATTGGTACCATCAGCATATTTTTGAACCAGATCCTTTATTTTGAATGCCATTTCTGCGACATTCAAAATATTCACAGCTTCAATTGCAATTCTTTCATGTATTTTTGTCCCATGGATCAAAGTTTCTTCTAAGGGAATAAAATGGTGATGGCTATCGATAGCCATTCTTTTGAGATTTCCAGACTTTTCGTTTATGGAAAAATAATCAGATTCTTCAGTTTGTGCAAACTCAACATTGACACTTTCAAAATCTCGAGAGAGGTCCACTAATGTTTCACTCACTCTTTCAAATCCCACTGGAAGATTGGCCTCTAAATGAAGGCCATGCAAAGAACGTGCCTGCTGAATATCCAAGGGATCCACAAGATCAAGGATTGAGCCAATATCTTCCAAGGCTTTCACAAGCTCGGGATATTTTTGGACTTCTCTTAAATCGTGCACTAGAATTTTATCGCGCAATTCAAGCAGCATTGCGATAGGGCCCATCAATCGACGTTGTTTTTCTCGCTGCAATGCAGGTTCATTCATTGATCCTTTCAAATCGTTGATTTTCTTATTAATAAGTTGGATTAAATCATTTGCTTTGGAAATAGTATCTTCAGATTCTTTACATAGATATTTAAATGTTAAACAGCTTTGAACAATGGCCTTTGCGACTTTAAATTTAACAAGAATCTTTTCTGGAACCTCAGTCCCATTGTATCTATCAAGCCTGACTTTCAAATCTGCGTAAACTTGCAGATCATCAACTTTGTCTTGACTACTTGCTTTGATTGCTTCCTTGCTGATCTTGAAAATTTCACTTAGGAGATCTTCAAGTTTGGATTGATCTGCAACAGTTAATGGAGTTAGAAAATTAAATTCATTACTTCCATTTCCACTAATATTAGTTACAGACATATTAAAAACCAAAACATTATTAAGTTATAATTAATTATATTATGCATTTAATTTTTAATATAGATCTATTTAACAAAATCATAGAAAAGTGGTAAATACAACTTAAAATTTCATAGGATTGTTTATGTACCTGATTATTTTTCTATTTTTTGCACAGAATCTATTTGCTGCTGAAAACACGCTCTATAGTGGAACCTTGACGACAAGTAATGGAAGCAGTGTAACAGCTAGCGGAAATTGGAAATCAAGTGGAGGCAGCTTTAAAATCGATTGGTCGATTACTGAAATTGACTCCAAAACCTATAATTATTCCTACAGTATCACAAATAAAAACGGTGGAAGCCTTAGCAGCAACCTTAACTATATTCTTTTAGAGATCAGTTCAGCTGTTACAGGAAGCAATTTAAGCTCTCTTATTACTGATTTCCAAAACGGTTCAATTGTTGAAGGCCCTTCCACGTTTACTTCAAAGAGCATTTTTAACCTTCCAGCTGAGATTTACGCATTAAAAATTGATCCTAATAGTAACTCAAAACCTACATTCTCATTTACCTCTTCATTAGCCCCGGTTTGGGGAAACTTTTTCGCCAGGGGAAGTTCTAGCAGCACTTATGCCTATAATGCTGATTTTATATCCTCGGGAGCGATGAAGCTGGCTGTCCCAGGGGGAGGATCTATTTCTACCCCAGAGCCTGAGACTTATTTCATCTTGGGGACCCTTCTACTTTTCCTAGGTATTTTGCGCAAAAGCAGAGAAAAATTAAAAAAATTAATTTAAAAAATTATTTTATCTATATAATTAAAAGTATAGAAATGGAATTTTTTGGCAATTATGGATCAATTTTTTAAATATATATTAATATCATTCTTTACGTTAGCGATATTTGCCATTATCGTTTCCAACACCGATATTAATGTATTTTCAAGCCTTAGCTGCATTTACTGCTTGGACGGAATATTAGTCTCTAAATCTTCGACTCTATTATCGGGCATTTTATCAAGTTCTATGTTACTTGGTTTAGCCTTAATAAAGCGCAGAAGGGATTACAAGAGGTCGTAATATGAAAAAAATATACTCTTACTTTTTTGCAGGCGCAATTGCAGCCATAGGCCTTGCCTCTCCCTTAAATGCGGATCCCAATGGGCTAAGTCAAATTGATTCAGTTCATTCTAATCTTGATTCACAAGCCTCAGCATTTCAACTATTTAATACAAGCACACTCAACCCTTTTATAAGCGCTAATACAATAGGGGGAGTTTATTCTCCTTCAAATACACTAGGTGGAAATATACAATTGTCTGTGGATTCAAATGTTAGAGTATATTTCTTAGGAACCGATGCAGCTTTTAATAATACACTTGCCTTTGATAGGAATGCTAATTCGCAAGTAAATCCTGGCATTGACGGTATTATCTTTCAAAACCAACATGCCTTAAACTTAGGAGATTATGTAAACTTAGGGCTAGTTAATGCAGGAGATTTTAAATTAACTTTGTTATCGGATGGTGCCTTTAAAACAACTGTTGGCGCTGACCATATCTTCTCAACTGATCCTTCCTCAAACCCAGATGGAACTGTACATGCCCGAATTACCCTTTTCCATGGCCCAAATTCAGACTTTTATCTCATTGGCTGGGAAGATCTTAATAAGTTCACAGATCCTACCTACGATGCCGATTACAACGATTTCTTCGTTGTAGTTGAAGCTTCTGTAGCTGTCCCCGAACCTGAGACTTATGCATTGCTTGGCACATTACTTGCGGGTATAGCTATTTATAAGTCTAGACGGGTCAAAGTGTAGATTAATTTTCCTTATAACTTAGATGCAAATTTCCACAACTTATGTGGGATTTGCATGTCTCTAAAAAGATGAAATTTGCTTTCTTCATCCCTTCATGTTTCATCCTTCATCCTTCATTCTTGATGTAAATATTTCCTTTAGTTTAAAAGAGTCTCATCATCAAGTGTTAGAAGAAGAGATTTATTATATGAAAAAACCTGCAATAGTTATTGGTTTTCTTCTCCTAGCGGCAATTCTTGTTCTTGCTGGTATTGAATGGTGGACGGGAGGAGCATTATCAGGAAGGCGAGAGCGCAATGAATATGCTTATGCTCAAAAGCTTATTGCAGAAAATAAAATTTGGAAAGCTCAAGGTATCATCAACAGATACACCTCGGAATACTCAGAAGATCCTAAAGGTCATCCAGACTGGCTTTCATTGGCAATTATCACACTATCAAAGACACCTGAGGACTCTAAAAAACTTTTAAGTCTTTACACAACTTATCCGAAAGCTTTCAATAACCAAGATGAAAAAGTCATTCTTGCTTTAGCAAGCCAACTCATTCTGCAAAGAAACTATGAGGACTATCAAAACTTAAAAAAAGAGTGGGCCTCAAAAACAAAAGATCCTGCCATGTGGCTTTCGCTGGATTCAGACGTTTTAGTGACCCAAGATAAACGCCAAGAGGCGATCGACTTGCTGAAGTCAAAAACATTTAATGGTCCTCAGGATCTTCCAAGGCTAGTCAGACTAGGAATTTTGACCGGGAAAGAAAATCTCGGGAATACCTGGAACTATTTAAATGAAGCGGCTGAAAAAGATCCGAAAAATCCTGATGTCAGAGTATACCGCGCACAGATCCTTGAGCAAATCAACAAGCTTCCATTAGCCCGCCTAGAATATATTAGCGCCATCCAAGCAGATCCCAAGAACCCCAAAACTTATGATCAATTAGCGGAATTCTTTCGCCGTCATGGCCAATTTCAAGCCGCTTTAGCAGTATGGAATCTCGCACTTCCATT
The DNA here is from genome assembly GCA_039806825.1 of Parachlamydiaceae bacterium. Classification (GTDB taxonomy): domain Bacteria; phylum Chlamydiota; class Chlamydiia; order Chlamydiales; family Parachlamydiaceae; genus JBDHQB01. The sequence continues at coordinate 22,443 of JBDHQB010000004.1, forward strand.
AGAGGGATCGGATGAGATCTGGGTTAAAACGTTATTTTGGAACAAAGTTTCTGTACCGTATAAAATTGAGTGGGACAAACTTACACCTCCAGATGGAAAGTACACTGCCCTCATCGAGTATCTTTTAAGTTTAAAGCCAAACCAATTTTGGGACGCAGAGAGCTATCAGAAAGTTCCTAATGGGCAGGCCTTCGTAGCTTCACAACAGGAAACATTTTGGCTTAGACTTATAGATGCATTGCAACATGATCGCTCTGGTGAAGCTGCCGATATCCTATATTACAACCCTTTTAAAAATGTTACCTGGTCTCCAGTCATTCAAGACCTGTTAGAAAAAGTGATCACATTCCGGAAAACAGGGGCCTTTAAAAAGGAAAATCAGGTGACTTTCCAAACAGATACTCCAGAATCAAAGCAATCCAAAGAAACTTTTGATCATCCATTCATTCGACAGCTCGATCAACTCTCTTCGCATACACCCATGGAATTATCCAAAGACATTATGCCAAATGACCTCCGCAACCTGCTAATGAGCCCTGAGGCTTATTCAGCAACATTTTTGGTTGGAGGCTGGTTAAATGCTGCCTTAAGTTTAAATAAACTCGCTGTGATTCCAAACGATTTCCCACTTTGGTACTCGTACGGGTTGACACAAGCGATCCGCTTTTTGAAAGGGCCTCAACAAGCTTTGGAATTCGCAACAAAGCAACCCTCATCTCCCCCTTTAGATTTGCTTTTGGGAGAACTTTTAGTCACTACCGGCAATCCTGATGCGGCGCTGGACAAATTCCAACAGTTAGAGTCTTATCAAAATGAAGTAGGTTACCGTGCAGTATGGATGTCGAGTTTGATCGATATTGACAAAGGTCGTTATAAGGAAGCCCAAGAAAAAATCGATAGCCGCCCTCCATTGGCCAATTCCCTTGTTGGAAAGGAAACTTTGGCCTTGATAGCACTGCGTGAGGGCAAAGAGGCTGATGCAGAAAAACTCTACCTTGAAATTGTTGAAAAGTCCCCAACAGCCAAATATTATTTGGCATCAAAGGCCATTAAACAGAAAAACTGGAAGCAAGCAAAAGCTTGGATGCAGGAATTATTACGTGAATATCCCGACAACCAAGACTTTATCAACCTCTACAAACAGATAGAAGAAGGAGAAAAAAATGGCTGACTACAAACACTGGATTCTTATGGGAAGTCTTATGGGCATGGCATTAGCAAACGATCAATTGAGCGCTGTGAGAGATGAAGATCGCTATGATATAAGCCGTATGGGCGAAAGCCATGACGATGCCTTAGATGATAGAGGTCTTTATAATGAAAGCCAGATGACCCTGAGAGATCAACAAGGGCAAATTATCCCACCACATGGAGAAGGTGGAGGATGCAAAAATTGCAAACGTGGACCTATTAAAGGGCCAGCACAATTATTGGATGATGGTATCTAAGAGTATTTAAACAGAACTGGTCCGACTTCGATGGAGAGATAGGGAATATGCGAAAAATCACGGGATTAATCCTTGCATTAGTAGTAGGAAGCGCCATTGGCCTTGGTATTACGAACTATTTTAAGCCCGGAATGCGACAGCTATTCCTTTCTAAAACGCCTCAAATTCCCAATCTAACTGTCAATAATGAAGCTGACGACTATAAAAAAGCGCAATCTTTTCTTTCCCTTTCAAAGCCATACGAAGCGGCTGTTATTATCACAAAATATATACCAGAAATTGAAAGCCAATCGGAGCAGGGAAAAAAATGGCTGACATTACTGGTACAGGCAAGTGCAGAATCACAAGATATTCAGCAATTAATGCATATCTATGATTTTGATCCCAATGCATTCAATCAAAATGAAGATGCTGCATTGATTTTAGCTGACCAATTGATTGCAGGGGGAAATTTATCAGGATATCAAACTCTTCGTAATCATTGGAAATCGCAATCGGGTAAACCAGAAAAATGGTTTATACTAGATGCCGATGCATTAATTTTGGAAAGGAAAACTCCAGAGGCCGTTGAATTTTTGCAATCCAAATCTTTTGAAGGAAAAGAAGATACCCCACGTTTGGTTCGTTTGGCCTTATTGCATATGAACGATCAACCTAAAACAGCCTGGAACTATTTGGTTGAGGCTCAAAAGAAAAGTCCGGACAGTTCCGACGTGAGATCTTATCGTGCACGTTTTTTAGAGTCAGTTGGAAAACCACAGCTTGCTCTTGTTGAATACTTATCTGCAGCATCTTCTGACCCATCAAATCCTCATTTCAAAGATCAAATTGCTGACTTTTATATACGCACAAAAAAGTATGATAAAGCGTTGCAAATATGGACCGAAACATTAAATCCTCCAACAGCTGATACCATTTGGCTGAAAGCAATATTTTGGAATAAGCTTATAGCTCCAATCAATTTCAATTGGATCGGAAATACCATTCCAGAGGGTTTGTATGCTCCACTAATCAATTATCTATTAAGCTTGAGCCCAGGACAATTTTGGGACAGCAAGTCTTTTGACCACACACCCAATTTACAAACTTATCTTAAAGATGAGCAGATCACATTTTGGCTGAGATTGATCGAACATCTTAAGAATGGCGAGGAAGAGCAGGCTGCAGTACTTCTTCAGTACAACCCTTTTGCAAGCAATTCCTGGGAGCCAGACCTTTCAAAGGCTATCCAAAGGGTTATTAATTACAGAAAAAATGGGAATTTAACATTGCCAACTGAAGCTGCTGAACAAGTAAAATTACCATCACCGGAAGTTGCTGAAAATATTTTTAATGGCAATTTTATCAATCAAATTAACCAATATGGCCGTAAAGGGATGCAAGATCCCACTGCCACTGTTAAAATTCCCCCGGATCTTCATGACCTATTGATGAGCCAAGAGGTATGGTCTGCATTATTAATCTCAGCCAATTGGAGAGAGGCCGGACTACAACTTCACAAAATAAGAATAATACCTTCAAACTTCCCACAATGGGTTTCTTACAATTTGACACAAGCTATTAGAACAAACCGTGGTGTTGTCGACGCTTTAAAATTTGCCACCCTGCAAAAGAAATCCCCAACACTTTCACTGCTTATTGCTGAGTTAATGATGATCGGTGGAAGCCCAGATGCAGGCCTTGTTGAATTAAAGAAACTTTCTGCTGAACAAGGTGATGTAGGATATCGAGCTTCATGGCTTTTAAGCTTAATTTATATGGATAAAAAGCAATTTAATGAAGCTAAGGCAGCCATACAAGGTAATCCAAAACTTGCTGGTGAACTTGCTGGACAGGAAGCGCTAGCTAGAATAGCTGTTTTACAAGGTGACAACGAAACCGCAGATAAGATCTATGCAGCCTTAGAACAACAGTCTACAGAAGCTAAATCATATTTGGCCCGTAAAGCTTTCCAAGAGAAAAATTGGCCTAAAGCGCAAGAATTGACTGAAGCTCTTTTAAAAGTTTATCCAACGAACCAAGTTTTAAAAGACAATCTTCAAAAAATTGAAAATGAACGAGGCCAATCGTCACCATGAAGAGCTCAGACTGGGGATGGTTGCTGCTTCTCGCTCTTTATGCTATATTCATTTGGATTCGAGATCTTGCATGGCTTCCAGGAGCTGAGGATACACTTCCTATCATTGCAGCGATTCCTTTGTTTGCGTGGCTTGGGTGGCCCTGGAACTTTCAAAATGATTCACGCTTACCCAATGCCTTATTCCTTGGCATTTGTATTGTCCTTTTCTTGGCCGGAGTGATTTCTAATCTTACCTTTATCTTTGCACTTTCTTGGATTTTGCTTCTCTGGACATGGCTTTCATCCAGGATTTCCCCCGAAAAACAAAAAGATCTCAATAAACTGATCATCCTTCCGCTCTTTGCCTTTCCCTGGATTACACTTGATTTTGTCAATATTGGTTGGTGGTTCCGTCTTTCAGGAGCATGGGTTGTTGGAAGTCTTTATAGGATGTTTGGACAGGAAGTTGTTCAGGAAGGCACCAATATTTTGATAAATAAAGTTCCCTTTTCGGTGGAAGTCGCTTGCGCAGGGCTTAACACACTACAGTCAATGATCATAGCCGGTATTGCGATTGCCTACCTACTTCTCGGGGATTCGAAAAAATATTGGTATAATCTTCCATTGCTAGTTCTTTTTTCTTGGATTGCAAATACACTTAGAATTTTTGTTCTTGTGACGATCGCATTGTTCTTCGGTGCTGAATTTGCTTCAGGGCCCTTCCACTATATCGGAGGATGGCTTGTCATCATCTTCATGTTTCTCTTATGCTGGTTCACATTTTCTGCACAAGAAACAAAAGACAAAGAGAATTCATTATGAAGGTGCACTCAGGACAACTTCTTATAGTTCTTGTTATCGCCTACATACTTTACAATGCCATTTGGCTTGTTCCTTTTTGGAAAAATTACTGGAAATCGGATCTTAGCTGGCTAGCATTTCTCATTTGGTGTGTGCCGCTTCTTTTCAAAAGAACCTTTCCAAATCCCTACTTACTTGTTGCTGGGTTAATACTTTCATTTTTGGGAACAATCGGAGAACTTAAAATTGCACAAAGCTACGCTCTGGCATTAGCATTAGGAAGCTTTTATCCTTGGAGCCTACTTACAGCGCTTTGGCTGCTTTGCGGCATTGCATGGTCCCCTTCGTTTTCATGGATAGCTTCGCAATTTATTTCTTATTATCAAATTTCGAGGGTTGTTATCACTTCTATTCCTGTGGTCGCCCAGCTATACCAATCCTATATTAGAAGGAATGAAGCATGAGCCCAACTGTTCGAAAATTACTGTGGACCTTTTTGGCAATTGCTATAGTACTTGGAGGCATCTGGGAATTCTATCCCTTGCCAAATGCTAAAGATAGAATGGAAAAATTGCCATTAGTTGGAGACTTCTTCAAAGGTCAAAATGTTCCTTTAAGTGATTTTGAAAAGCAATTTTTTAAAGGGATTGATGTCATTAAAAGGGTTTATCTCATAGACAAAAGCTGGTATTTCGTCTCGATGTTGGATGGTAGCAACAACAGACACCTTGTCCATGATCCACGCTATTGTTTCAGAGGCTCAGGTTGGACAATCTTGTCTGAAAAACGGTTTCCACTTCCGCATGGTGAGGGAAGTCTTGTCGCACTTCTCAAAGATAACGAACGGAGAGAGGCCATTTACTGGTTTTCAGATGGGATAAAACAATATTCATCTCCAATGTATTACTGGTGGAACACAACATTGCGCAGACTTTCACTTGGAAGATCAGGACCAGAGCCTATTTTGATCATCATTCAACCTTTAGAAATAATTAAACCAAACTGGAACCAAATTGAAGAAAACTTCAAACCCCTTTTTAACTTTTAAACATGCTTGCATTCATCCTCGACATCATTGTTATTTTTCTTGTCTTAGGGATGTATGTCAGCGGATATGAACTTCGCCGAATATTTTTAGGGGTTTACCTTCCTCTACTCATTCTCCTACCTTCTGAGTTGTTTTCGACAATACCTGGTCTCCCGCACACCAATCCTGCACAAACTGCGATCATTGTGATCGGGGGCCTCTACATCATGTTGCATATAAGGGAATGGCATTTCGGTTATTTGGACTTACTCATTCTTTTGTATGCATTTGTTTACAGTTATTCTGAAATTACTGCTGAACCTTCACCCAAAGGGGAAAAAACTATTGCAGTCGAACTAACCGTAGCCTTGGCTGATGTAATTCTTCCCTACATGATCGCAAAGGCATTTATTGGAATTGGAGGAATACACGTTGCATTTGCACAAAGGTTTGTCTTCTTGGTCTTCCTAGTTTGTCTTGTGATGCCCTATGAAGTCAGAATGACTTATAACCCTTTTTATTATCTGATTGGAAAGCTCTATCCCTATGAGTATTTTCCACCCCCACTCTTCAGGTTCGGTTATCCCCGCTTCACAGGTCCCTTTAATCATGCAATTCTTGCTGGAACCGTTTTAGCTACAGCCTTACTTCTTGGAAATTGGTTACGTACAATGAAATTTTGGAATAAAAGTTACTTATTCTTTATTTTTACATTAATTGTTATTTTCTTTGCATTCCTTGCTACATCCTCCAGAGCACCTTTTATTGGAATTCTCATAGGATTTATTATCGCTAGTATAGGATATCAACCCAAGCATCTCATCCGAACTTTCTTTTTGAGGTCGGGTGTTTTAGCTCTGGCACTATCCATAATCTACTTTGTCATTGCACCCTATTTCGATATCAACGTTCAAGTAGTAAGTTCAGAAGCCGAAGCAACCTTATCATACCGCTTAGACCTTATCCCATTATACTGGAATACAGTCATGGAACGGATGTGGTTAGGGTGGGGAAATGTGGGATGGCCCAAAGTGATCGGAGCCTTTTCCGTCGATAATCACTATTTATGGCTAGCTTTAAGACACGGTTTGATTACATTAGGACTATTTTTACTCATTCTGCTCATCATTATGTTCAGGTTATTGTGGAAAGGACTCAATCTAAAAAGCACACAAGTTATTAGCGCCTCTATTATTTTTTCATTGCTTGGCATTCTGGCCATGCAAGTCTTAATTTTTTATACAGTTTATATGGGAGGACAACTAACAACACTTCTATTTCTTCTCATAGGATGGGGTGAAGGAACTCTTCTATGGCTTTATGGTAGGACTGATGATATCCCAATCTATTCCTTAAAGTATCTAAAGATGTCCAAATCCAAAAGGGCCCTGTATGAACAAAAAACCTAAACTTGCATACTTGATAAGCCTTTATCCTGCGATCTCTCACACTTTCATTCTTCGTGAGATCCTTGGCCTTAAAAAAATGGGCTTCGAAATAGCCGTAGCATCCATTAACTCTTTAGATAAAGCACATACAAATTTAACAAAAGATGAGTTGTCTGAGCATCAAAATACCTTCTATATAAAAAAGCAAGGTTTCCTTGGAGCATTGAAAGCGTTAGCTACAACATTATTTACCCATCCAATAGGTCTTTTTAAAGGACTTTGGACTTCCATCAAGTTAGGGGGACTTCATCCCAAAAATTTTCTATATAGTTTTGCCTATTTCATTGAGGCTCTTATTTTAGGCAATTGGATAAGCTCTAAACAAATCAGCCACCTACATGTCCACTTCATCAACCCTGCAACCACAGTAGGACTTATTGCCTCCAAGACTTTTCCTATAACCTACTCCTTTACTTCTCATGGTCCCGATGAATTCTATGATATCAAAGGACAGTCTATCCTTGAAAAAATCTTGGCAGCAAAATTTGTTGTTTCCATTAGCTATTACAATCAAAGCCAACTGATGAGGGTAGCCCCACACACTGAATGGGATAAATTTAATGTGATTAGACTGGGTATTGATCCAACAATTTTTGCTCCAACTTCCAAAAATAAGCCCAATGAGCTGTTTGAAATCCTCTGTGTCGGTAGACTAGCCCCAACAAAAGGACAACTTCTTTTAGTGGACGCAGTCAATACATTGATTCAGGAAGGCTTGCCTTTACGTTTACTTCTCATTGGAAATGGACCTGATTGGAATATATTGAAACAAAAAGAAAACAAAAACATTCTTTTAGAAGGTTCTGTCAACCAAGATAAAATACAAAATTTTTACAATCAGGCAGATTTATTTGTTTTACCAAGCTTTGCAGAAGGGGTTCCTATTGTTCTAATGGAAGCGATGGCAAAGGAAATTCCTTGCATAAGTACATATGTGAATGGAATCCCAGAGCTTATTGAGAACAAACTGAACGGAATACTTATCGCACCTTCAAGTATTGAAGAGCTGGTGAATGCAATTAGAGAATCTTACAGTAATCAAGCGTTGCGGAACCAAATCGCTAAAGGGGGAAGAGAAAAAATCCTTCTGAAATATGATTTGAACAATAACCTTAAGAAATTAGCTGACCTTTTCGAAAGAGAGCTTCAAGATGTCAATTCTAAGTAGTTTTTTTATTCTGCTTGGCTTCCTTATTTTTTTAATCACCCTGCCGGGAACTCTTGAACTTTTATTTGTGACCTTAGGGGCGCTCCTCAATTATTTTTTTCCAATGAAAAAATTAAAAACACCTTCTTTTTCGAAACAGAAAATCATTGCTCTGATTCCAGCCCACAATGAAGAGAAGAGTATTGCTCACACAATTAAGGCACTAAGGTTCAGCGGATTTTATGAAGATGTTTGGGTCATCGCAGACAATTGCATGGATAAAACGGCAGAGATTGCTAAACAGGAAAATGCAAAAGTCATTGAAAGAATTGATCCCTTGCACCGTGGAAAACATTATGCTCTACAGTTTGCTTTCGAAAAACTCAAATCTGAAGACTATGACATTTATTTCATTGTGGATGCCGACACCTTTTCAACACAAGTTTCAAAAGAAGATCTTGAGCAACTATTTCAGGCTGGGGCTGATGCTGTACAGGTCTTAAATACCCTTTATTCTACAAAACAAACTCCAAAGTCTCGCTTTTTGTCTCTTGCATTCCAAGCGTTTAACCATGTACGACCCTTAGGAAGAGAATATTGGAAATTATCTATAGGAATATTAGGAAACGGCTTTGCGCTCAGTCGGGATACACTTTCAAAGGCGTCATTTGATGTGGGATCTCTTGTTGAAGACCTTGAGTATCATTTAAAGTTGGTGAAAGCTGGGCTAAAAGTGCATTTTTTGGAAACTTCAAATGTTCAATCGGAAATATCCTCTCAAGATGCGGGAGCATCACAAAGATCCCGTTGGGAGGGTGGAAGACTGAGATTGCTTTTAGATGCGGGACCTTCATTATTGAAAGATATTTTAAAAGGGCATTATCGTTTAATTGAACCATTGTTAGATCTATGTTTGCTTCCTCTATCCTACCATGTTCTGTTGCTATTTTTTCTTTTGTTTATTCCCAACTCATTTATCTTCGATTATGCAGTGTTTGGATTCTTAGTCTTGCTTTTGCATGGTATTGCTACACTCTTAGTAGCCCATGCGACGTGGAAGGATGTGCTTTCGGTTTTTGCTGCACCCTTCCATATCTTATGGAAGGTCAAAATCTTTTCCAAAGTTCTCGAAGGAGCCCAAAAAACCTTTGGCTGGTCCCGCACCGATAGAACATAAATGTTATTTATTTAGACTCCGAAAAAAGGGGTAGACAGAATTACTGAAAAGGGAGTTAATTAATGAGCACACCCAAAAAGAAATCTCAAGTTCTAAAAGATAAGAAATCACGACCATCAGTAAACAGTAAATTACCATCTGTTCCTGATACACCTGTATTCGCAGATGTCTATGTTAAGTTGATCAAAAATCTGAGGGATCGCATTCAGAAAGCTCGACTAAAGGCTGTCAATGCGGTTAATGAAAACCTGAAGATTCTATACTGGGACATTGGTTGCTCCATATCAAACATTATGGATCTGGAAGGATGGGGAGCAAAGACAGTCGATAGGATCTCGAAAGATTTAGAAGCATCTCAACCTGAAATGGGTGGTTTTTCCCCTAGAAATCTACGGTATATGGTTAAATTCTTTGAAACTTATCGGGACAAGCGAATTTTGCAACAGCTTGTTGCAAAATTGCCATGGGGACATAATGTTGTACTTTTAGATAGGCTCAAGAATAACAAAGAGCGAGTTTGGTATGCTCAACAGACCATTAAGAATGGATGGAGTCGTAATACCCTACTTATATTCATCGAAAACACCCTCCATAAAAGAGAGGGGAAGGCCATTACGAACTTTAAGGCAACACTTCCCGATCAACAATCTGATCTTGCCCAACAGATGGCAAAAGACCCCTATTGCTTTAAATTCCTTAGCCTTGAAAACAATTTCCGTGAGAGAGCTAGAGCAAGAACTAATTAATCATCTGCAGAATGCCTTATTAGAGTTGGGAAAGGGATTTGCATTTGTTGGAAGACAGTACAGGTTGGAGGTTGACGGGAAGGAATTCTTCCTGGATTTACTCTTCTATCACATTCATTTGCGTCGTTATGTAATCGTCGAGCTTAAAGCCGATGAATTCCAGGCGGAGTTTGCTGGTAAGATGAACTTCTATCTGAATGCCGTTGATGACTTTCTGAAAACAGATAATGACAATCCTAGCATCGGATTAATCCTCTGCAAATCGAAGTCGAAGTATCATGTCGAATTTGCCCTTCGTGGAATACAGAAGCCAATTGGCGTTTCCGACTATGTTGTCGAAATCACTAAAAAACTACCAAAAGAACTAAAGGGATCACTCCCAACAATCGCACAAATCGAAGCCGAACTGGGTAAAGGATAGAAAAACTTATTAGAACCTGTCATTTCTCTGATTGCTTATAGTTGTACAAAAAATCATTCCAAGCAACCAAGATATCGGCATTCTCATTTTGTTCGTTGTAGATGGCTTTAAGTTCTGTGATATTCTTTTCAGCTTGTTTTAACCAGGTATCCTTGTCATAACTTATCGCATGCTCTTCAACAGCTTTAGCAAAATGCTCGATATTTCCACCTTCAATCGGAATTCCAAAAGGTTCCTTTAAATACTCTTTTCCACCTTCACCATGATATCCGATTACTAAACATCCGCACATCATCGCTTCAAGAGGAGGCAAGGAAAATCCTTCTTCGTAGGCAAAACTCATGAATATCGCTGATTCTTTTAAAATTGCTGCAACTTCATCCGAGCTTTTCTTCATTATTGGAACAAATTCCCAATCCTTAATCTTTCCCCTTTCCTTAAGGATCTCCACAACTTGTACTGCATCCTCAGGACACTTCCTAGGCATATAAGCAATTTGCTTTTTTTTGTTTTTAGAAATACTAAATCGAGAAGAATCTACAGATAATCGAATTCTTTTAATATTTAGGCGAGGGAAAATATATCTGAGATATTCTAAATTGTCCTGTGAAACACACAGCACACCCAATAAATTCTTAGCCTTGTAAGGACTGACCTTAAAATTCTCAATCCCCAGAAAAGTGAGATAAACATTCTGATTAAAAATAACAAAAGGTTGGTCTCCAATCCTTGGAAACACTTCATAGCAATGCCATTCAGGCAATACCACAATATCTTCTTTTGAAATTGGAAGTATTTCATTGCCGTTTATTTTCAGCGGCAACTTTCCGGGATAAGCCATCTCCTGTTTCTTTTTATTTATTGCAAATAACAACTTTTGAAAAATAGTCCATTTTGGCACAGCCAACTGCGTATTATTGGCCATCCAGCGATACCTATAGTCCTCATTTGTATGAACTACATAGGCCTCATAACCACTTCGGTTTAGAAGATCGACTTGCTGATAAATTTTCTGAATACCCCCTGTAGGAAAAGGATCTTCGGGACACATAAAAAATATGCGCATTCAATACCCCCTCAGACTACAGTAAAGGATTTTCCACGATTCCTTTGAAAAAGGCCTTCTAAGTAATGTTTTAAAGGCATACTTTCTCGCCACTTTTACATTACCTGCTCCTAAAGCCCACCATGCCCATTTGCAGTAAGGAAGAACATCTTCTTCTCTGAGTTCCTTTTTGAATGCGATCTTATCAAAGGGCAATCCCCTTCTTGCATAGGCATTTTCAATACTTCTCCAATAAGACCCTCTTTGGAGCTTCCGATTCTTATATCCAACCCCTGATAATGTTTGACGGTACTTGAAAAGTATTTCAGGAATATTCGCAACTAATCCTAACTCAGTTAATCGCAAGAACAGGTCCATATCTTCTGCATGTAAAAAATCTGGATTGTAACCTCCACTTTTTAACAAAGTGCTCTTACGAATCATCGCAGAAGGATGGATGATCGCTCCTCCAACTCCATTCAACATCGCTTTTACGATTGCCTCGTTACCTCCATAAAAGGGAAATACTTTGAGGTCCTCTCCATGAGGATCAATCATAATTGATTTACATCCCACACATACATAGTTCGGATGTTTTTCTAAAAAGTCATATTGCTTTTCCAGTCGATACGGTAAAGAAATATCATCCGCATCCATCCGTGCAATATACTCTCCAACCGATTTCTCAATTCCGTCATTCAGACATGCTATCAAACCCTTATTAGTTTCGTTGTTGACTAGCCTTATTCTTTCATCCGCCGCAGCATACTTATGAAGAATCTCTATCGATCTATCTGTTGACCCATCATTGATGATCAAAAATTCGAAATTTCTAAAGGTTTGATTCAAAATACTTTCAATTGCATCTGAAAGATATTTCTCAGCATTGTAGACTGACATTAAAACTGTGATTGGAGGCATCATATCAAACCCGCAATATACATAAAGAGCACTGTAATAGCTAAACCTGCTAAATCTAAATAAGGAAGCCAAACATTATATTTCTTTACCAAAGCGATCAAAATAGGATAACCGGCTATCTCGCTCGCAGGTAAAGCCCAAATTACCCCTTTAATTCCAAAGTAATATCCACCGATTAGCATGCAAAGCAATAAAATAAACGCATAAGCAAACATCATTATCATCGCCCTAAAAGAATCTCCCACAGCATAAAGTATGGGGCCAATATTCAATGTAATGCTCTTAAGGGCAAAGTTTACAGCCAAGATCTGCAACATCCAGCCCGCTCCTGAATAAGCCTCAGGATATAAAAAGTTAATGATTTCCTGTCCCCAGATCATCATGGCAAAAAGTGGTGGCATCGCTAAGGCCATTAGCACCGATCGCACTTTAAAAGTTTGAGCCCTAAGGCGCTCAATGGAATTTCTCCAAAGATGTGAGTACATGGGAACTAACACTTTCTGGCCAAGAGATAGTACGACCTCAATGATAGCCATCGGAATCGCTATCGCTATCCCATACAAACCTAATTCCGAGATTGTTAAATAAAGCCCCAAAATAAGTCTATCGAGCCTTGAAACAAGAAACCCACCCATACTGCTAAGAAAGATCCACTTCCCAAAATCGTAGATCTCTTTAACATCTTCCTTAACCCATTCAAAGGCCATTTTTGGAATTGGAAAGAGATAATGGCTATAGAGTGCTTTTAATCCCTCGCTGACAAGGCTATAAACCGGCAATGCCCATACACTTCTCCAATACCAAGCACAAGCTAGCATGACAACGAGTCCAATAAATTGTGTGACTAATTCTAAAATTGTGATTTTTTGAAGCTGCAGTTTTCGGTTAGCTACGTTCAAGTTCATCGAAATAAAGCCATCCAAGATTGCAGTCAACCCTGCAACAGGTATAAGCCACATTAAAAGTGGGGCCTGATAAATCACTGACACCGGATAGGCAATGGCTATTAGGACAAGTTCAATGACAAATCCTCGTAAGATTTGAACAGTCCATGCGGTACGTAAGAAATCGGGATCTTCCCCTTTCTTATGCTGAAAAATGTTAACTGAGATCCCAAGGTCAGAGACCATTGTGACCCCTTGAAGAAACACCGCCACAAGTTGCATTAAACCAAAATCTTCCGGAACTAATAAACGAGCAAGGATCAGATTCCCGATGAAGCGCATGATTTGCGACAAAGCATGCCCAAAGAAAATCCAACTCGATGCTTTGAATGTTTGTTTTGAAAGATTTACATTTAAGTCTGCATTGGAATCGACAGTCACTGAAAAATTCCCCGGTTATTTGCTCATATTTACCGCAAATAACTGGGAATTGCAAAGAAATCTAAGATTTGGTTCCTAGGTAAAGAACATGAGCAGCCATAGCAACAATAGCAACTACAAAGGTATACATTGCCCAATCGAGTATCTTTTCTTGAATGGGGTAGAAATCATGTGCTCGTAAAGCAGAAGCTTCTTTTTCGTCAGATTCTCGCAATTTTTGTATTAAGTTGGCTGCAGTAGCTGGATCGATTTTGCATTTATCCTTTAAAATACCTTTTACTGGAGCTCCATTAGAATTAATTGGACTCGATGTTACATGAGAAACCATAATAAAACCTATTCTAAAATTAAATTAATTATCAATAATAACATATAATTTATTAAAAAGTCTATTTAAAATTTAATTAGATTTTAATTATGTAAAAATTTATTTTAGGAAAGTATGGAATACAAACTCTCAATCATTATTGTCTCATTTAATACTGTTAATCTACTGCGAGACGTCCTCAATAATGCCAAACAGCATTCTTTTGGCTTGGATGTTGAAATGATCGTGGTTGATAATGCTTCTAAAGACAATTCTGTAGGGATGGTCCAAGAGGAATTCCCTGAAGTTATATTAGTCCAAAGTGCAGAAAATATTGGGTTTGGTGCTGCAAATAACCTTGGAGCAAAAACTGCAAAAGGGAAATATCTGGTTCTTCTTAATTCAGATGCTTTTTTAAAGGGAAATGCACTTCAAATTGCTTATGAAAAGATGGAGCAGCACCCAGAAGCAGGACTAGGTGGTGCCAGACTGGAGAGCCGAGATGGTTCCTTACAACCTTCAAGTAGAAAATTTCCCAATCTATGGAATCACTTTTTGATGATTTCTGGGAATCTTGATGAATTGAAAATTCCAAATACCGATCATCAGACTGATTGGGTTCCAGGGGCCTTCAGCATTATTCCTAGAAAAATTTTTGAACAAGTTAACGGTTTTGATGAAAGATTCTTTCTGTACTATGAAGAGGTGGACCTCTGTATGCGAATTAAACAGGCTGGTTACCAAGTTTGGTATTTTCCAGAGATAGAGGTGATCCATTTAGGCGGAGAATCAGCGAAAACTGTCAGCAATCTAGAATTGAACGAAAAAGGGATGCAATTGACCCGTTGGGAAATGCGCAGCGCATTTCTCTACTGGTATAAGAACAAAGGACCTTTAGGAGTATATTCCTATTATGCTTTCAACAGATTTTGGCAGGGCCTTCGAAAAATCAAACATGGAAAAAATTCAAGCTTCGACCTTCTAAAACAAGCCTGGCAAGACACCAAAGGTGGTACATTCAGTCCGCCACGCCCATGGTAAGAATCCTTCATCCTTCTTTATTTATCCTTGAAGGTTGTGAATAAGCGGATGGAGCTTATCGTTAAGACGATCCCCGAAATTATACCCTAAACGTTTTAGATCGTGCAGATGAGGATCTTTGTCATGATGGACGTAAAGGCTTACTTGCTGAGCATAACCCACAATAAACATCTTGCCCCCATATCCTTCAGGTAATACTGGGACATATTGCGGAGAGAAGTAGATTGCATTGCCTGCTTTTGGTCCTTCTAACTGTATGAGTACTCCACACACAAATCCTTGAATACAGCAACCTTCATCAAATGGAATTTCAGAATTTAAATATTCAGTTTTCGGGATATATTGGTCAAAGGCCAAGCGCAAGGGTTTTACTTGGGTCAAATCAAAAGCGATTTGAGCAAGTTTCAATCCTACACCAAATTTTTTAATAATGTGACTTACTCTCCAGAGGTCTCTACCGGATGCAAAAAATTCTTTTGAATTATGCTTTCGCAGTTCATCTTTTTTTATTTCTAATTTGAGCGCCAAAGATTCATCGATTGCAGTTATTAAAGCTTGTACTTCTGAAGGACTTAATACCGCTTCAAATTCTACGGCATGGTGTTCCTTAAAAAAATCGCAGTGCTGAGTATGGATTGTGTATCTCATTTTTACAAAATCTTTTAAATTTTTCAGGTTAGTATAATTACAATATTGTTTAAATCCTAGTTGTTTTTCTTGCCCATGTCCAACTGTTGTAACAAGCTTGTCTTGCAACAAATGGCGGTGGCTCCGCTGCTGAACGAATTGTTAATGAAAGGAAATTGATCATAAAGTAAAATTCTAGCATGAACGCAGTAGAACAACTTATACAAAATGCCCCTGCTATCGAAGCAAAACTAGGCTACACTTTTAGAGACAAAGCTTTACTTGCCCTGGCTTTTGTCCATCGGTCCTATGTTAATGAAAATAAATATATAGCAGCACATAACGAACGCCTCGAGTTTCTAGGAGATTCCGTCCTCGGAATGATTATCTCCGATTTCCTTTATAACTATCTTCCTGAAACTCCTGAAGGAGACCTTTCTTACCTCCGCTCACGGCTCGTAGAAGCTTCCTCTTGTTACAGCTATGTCAAAAAATTGGATATCATCAAATATATGCTTCTAGGCAAAGGGGAGAAAATGAGCGACGGCCGAGGACGCGAGTCCATCGCTGCCGACCTTTTTGAAGCCATCATTGGAGCTATCTTTTTGGATGGGGGCGTCGATTCAGCAAAATCGTTCATCTTCCTTCATTTTACCGATGAGATGCATTCCATTTTAAAAACTCCGCTCAAAAACTGGAAAGCGACCCTACAAGACTTTTGTCAAAAAAAGTTTCAACAAACTCCAGTGTACAAGGTTTTGAGCGAAGCAGGCCCTGACCATAGCAAAATTTTTTCCATTTCTGTTGTAATCAGAGAAACTGAAGAACTTGGCAGAGGCGAAGGCAATTCCAAAAAGGAAGCTCAACAAGCTGCTGCCCATGATGCCATGAAGAAATTAAGTGGGAACCCCTAATGGCTGTAAAACAAAAAAATGTTTGGTACTGTTCTGAGTGCGGCCATAAACAGGTCAAATGGTCAGGGCAATGCCCTCAATGCTCCAACTGGAACACTTTGCAAGAAGAACTGGAAATCACAGGGGCGGCACCAAGGTATGTTCACAGACAAACAACTGAAAATAAACCTATCCGTTTAAAAGAAGTTAACCTCAAAGAAACTCCAAGGATCAAAACATTTCTTCCTGAAGTCGACAGGCTGATCGGTGGGGGTATTGTTCCTGGATCACTGACATTAGTTGGAGGCGACCCTGGCATCGGCAAATCCACCCTTATGCTCCAACTAGCTCACGCTTTATCCAAGCAAGGGCTAACCGTCCTATACGTATGCGGAGAAGAATCGGTTCAACAAACTTCCATGAGGGCCACGCGTTTAGGGGTCGACAACGACAATTTGCTCCTTTTAAACGAAACGAATTTTGCGCATATCAAAGCCCATGCAGATCAAATCAATCCCGATATCCTGATCATTGATTCAATCCAAATCATTTATAAACCTGAAATCACTTCGGCTCCTGGATCGGTCTCGCAGGTTCGGGAAACCACAACAGATCTTATGCACCTCGCCAAAGGGCGCTCCATCGCAACGTTCTTGATAGGCCATGTGACCAAATCAGGAGAAATCGCCGGACCACGCGTTTTAGAACATTTAGTTGATACTGTCCTCTATTTCGAAGGGGACAAACAGCAAAATTACCGGATGGTTAGAGTTGTAAAAAACCGTTTTGGAGCTACTGACGAAATCGCTGTTTTCCAAATGAATTCAGAAGGATTGCGTGAAGTCCCAAATCCTTCAGAAATCTTTTTGGAAGAACGCCGCAAAGAATCGCTCGGTTCAGTCATCATCCCTACCCTTGAAGGTTCCAGGGCCATCCTTATAGAAGCTCAAGCTCTTGTCACCCGCACTGTTTTCAGTACACCTTCACGCCGCTGCACTGGCCTCGATCAAAATCGTCTTGCCCTCTTGCTAGCTGTATTGGAAAAAAGGATGGGCTATCCTCTTCATCAATGCGATGTCTTTGTTTCCATAGCAGGTGGAATGAAAGTCCTAGAAACAGGGATCGATCTTGGAATCCTTTTGTCAGTGGCCTCTTCTATGAGAATGAAAATCGTTGATCCTGAAACAGCTGTTGTAGGGGAAGTAGGCCTCGGTGGAGAGATCCGCAGCGTCGCACGAGTTGAAAGTCGAATCAAAGAAGCACTTCACATGGGATTCAAACGTTGCATTATTCCCGAAAGAAATTTAAAAGGGATTTCAAGAGATCTTTTTCATAAAATTGTCATCCAAGGTGTTGACTCTGTCGATCAAGCTGTGGAGAAGTTAATGCTATGAAAAAAGAAAGAGTAATTTTGGTCAGTGCACGTTCCTCCTCTCTATCGCAAATTCAGATTAAAGAAGTTTTAAGCGCACTGCATGTTTTTCACCCAAATATCATTTTTGAACCCATTCTAGTTCAAACAACAGGAGATAGGGATATCTCAACCTCCCTTAGACATATGGGAAAAAGCGATTTTTTCACAAAAGAAATTGACACACTCGTTTTAAAAGGGGCTTGTGATATTGGCATCCACTCAGCTAAAGATCTTCCAAACCCACTTCCAGAAGGATTACAAGTCATAGCTCTCACAAAAGGTCTCGATCCTAGCGATGTTCTGGTCCTACGACATGGAGAATCTTTAGACTCCTTGCCCACCGATGCTGTCATTGCAACCTCTTCTGAAAGGCGAGAAGCTGCTGTAAGAGGGATGAGAAAAGATTTACGGTTTATCGACCTTCGTGGAACCATCGAACAACGCCTAACAAAACTCGATACCAATGAGGCTGATGGAGTAGTTGTTGCTGAAGCTGCATTGATCCGCTTGGGTTTGACTCACCTTAACCGCATTCGCATTCCGGGTGAAACCGCAGAAAATCAAGGTAGGCTCGCGATTGTTTCACGTAAAGGTGACACCAGTATGGCTGAGCTTTTTAAATGCTTAGACACCCGAAAAACAAAAAGAAATGTTCTTTATCTGGGGCTTAACCCCCCATCCTCTCTCAAACAAAGCTATAACATCATCCATTACCCGGTTATTAAAATTGAACCATTCCCGATCACAAATCTGGATATCCTCTCCACTTTCTTGAAACTCCCGCAATTCACCCACATCATCTTTACAAGTCAAACAGCTGTCGATCTTTTTATCCGGAACAAACAAGCCCTCTACGGAGCGTGCGATATTCTCATTAATAAACGGATCTTCGCGATCGGACAAAACACGGCGACCAAACTCAAATTTGAAGGGATCCCAGTCCATAAAATTGCAGAAAGTGAAACTTCAGAAGGAATTGTTGATCTCTTAGAGGATGAAGATCTTAAAAATGCAAAAATTCTTTGGCCCCATTCAGCTCTTTCACGCCATGTGATTACGGATTACCTAGAAGAAAACAGCATTCCTTATGCAGAGTGTCAACTGTATACAACTGTTCCTCAAAAACTTAAACCTGACCCTGATTTAAAGGCCATCGATGAAATTATTTTTACAAGCCCTTCTACCGTAGATAATTTCTTTCAAATTTATCACGATATCCCAGAAGATATTCAGATAACAACAATTGGTCCTATCACTCAAGCTCGACTTGATGAAGTAAAGAACTACGTTTACAAAATTTAAACGAACCACGATCCTGTCAATTAAGAACCCATAAGGAGATACTCATGGCACAAAAATACACCCTTCCAAAATTACCTTACGAATTGGACGCTCTTGAGCCAGTTATAAGTAAAGAGATAATGGACCTCCACTATAACAAACATCATGCTGCCTACGTTAATAACCTGAATGCAGCCTTAGAAAAATTGGAAGAAGCGGATAAAAAACAAGACCTCTCCGCCGAAGTAGCTTTGCTTCAAGCGATCAAATTTAACGGGGGCGGCCATATCAATCACTCCATTTTCTGGACAAACTTAGCTCCAAAAAGTCAGGGCGGCGGACAGCTACCTCAAGGAGCCCTTGCAGAAGCTATCAATAAAAAATGGGGATCTTTAGAAAATTTTATTGAACAGTTCAGCGCAAAAGCTGTAGCACAACAAGGTTCAGGTTGGACATGGCTCGGCTACCACCAAAAAAACAAAACTCTTTGCATCACCAATTGCGATAACCAAGATCCTCTCAGTACTAAAGAATTAGTTCCCCTCTTAGGAGTTGACGTTTGGGAACATGCCTACTATCTCCAATACAAAAACGTCCGCCCCGAATATGTTAAAGCTATCTGGCAAGTCATTAATTGGAAAAATGTCGAAGAACGTTTCGCGAACGCCCAAAAGTAATAAAAAGGATGAAGGATGAGGGATGAAGGATGAAATTAAAAGTTTAATTTTTCCTTTTTCGAGTTTCATCCTTCATCCCTCATCCTTCATCCTTAATTTAAGTCGTTAATTATTAATCATAAATTCCTTCTTTTCATTTAAATCCAACTTTCTTAAAATTGGTCATCGATTATTAATAAAAAAGGTGTTTATGGGACTCTTCTCCCGAAGCAAACCAAAAATTAAAATTCAAACAACCAAAAAAGATGGCTATAGCGGCTGGCTAAAATGCACTCATTGCAACGAGCTTATCCATGAAAATCAGCTCGAGCAAAACATGAATAGCTGTCCTAAATGTGACTATCACTACCGTCTAGGTGTTGAAGAACGGATTGCCTCCCTTGCCGATGAAAACACTTTTGAAGAACTCTTTGAAGATATCCAGCCACAAGATTCCCTAAACTTTGTCGATAGCGAGCCCTACACACAGAGGATTTCCTCAGCCCAAGAAAAATCAGGGCATACCGACTCTGTTATTACTGGAAAATGCCTTGTGCAAAGTTATCCTACCGCCCTCGGAATTTTTGATTTTAATTTTATGGGGGGCTCTATGGGGTCTGTCGCTGGTGAAAAACTCACCCGCCTCATCGAATACGCCAAAGACCATCGCCATGCTCTCATCATTGTCTCCACCTCTGGTGGCGCCAGGATGCAAGAATCCACTTACTCTCTTATGCAAATGGCTAAAACTTCAGCGGCCTTAGCGCTTCTTTCAGAAGCAAAAGTTCCTTACATTTCTGTTCTAACCAACCCTACCACCGGTGGTGTAACCGCATCCTTTGCTTCTCTAGGGGATATTATTATCGCTGAACCTAATGCCCTCATTTGTTTTGCAGGACCTCGTGTCATTGAACAAACGATTAAACGAAAACTTCCACCGGGTGCACAGCAGTCAGAGTTTTTAATGGAACATGGCATGATCGACTGCATCGTTAGACGGCACGACCTTAAAGCCACACTCGGTGAAATTTTAGACTTTTTTAAAGATTCCCTTGCAACAACTACAGCATATACTCTAAAACAGGACAAAATTGCAGGTGTTTAATATGACTCAGAATAGCGAAAAAGTGTTGATCCCTACCTTAGCTGAATCCGACGACTGCCTCCCTGTCTATGCTTCACACGGTGCTGCCGGAGCTGATGCCAAGGCTAACCTTAAAGAACCTGTTACTCTTGCTCCTGGTGCATCCTATCTCGTTCCTACCGGGTTAAGAGTTTCTATTCCTGCAGGTTACGAAATTCAGGTGCGCCCTCGCAGTGGACTCGCTTTGAAATCGCAAATTACTGTTCTCAACACTCCCGGAACTATTGACGCTGATTATCGTGGAGAAATTGGAGTAATCCTTATTAATCATGGACCTAAAGAATTTGTTATTACACCGGGAATGAGAATTGCCCAATTCGTTGTTTGCCCCGTTATTCAGGCTGAGTTTTTGCCTTCTGCTGAGTTGACTGCAACAACCAGAGGCGCGGGAGGCTTCGGTCATACCGGTTCCCACTAGCAATAAATGCAAATGATCTGGATACTCCGAAATAGGGGAAAACCCTTCTCCTATAAAAACCGTATGACTTCATTATGATCAGAATAGCCAACTACTTAGACCCGCAAATGGTCTACTATCTAAGTCTTGAGAATCGAGATGCCGTTTTAAAAGCGATGATCGATCATGTCTCAGAGGAAGGTAAGATTGTCGACAAAGCTCCTTTTTATGAAGCGATCATTGACCGGGAAAAAGTTGTATCCACTGGGATCGGAATGGGGGTTGCCATTCCCCATGCAAAACTCCCGGGTTATGACCAATTTTTCATTGCCATTGGGATACTCAATAAAGGTGTCGAATGGAATGCCGTCGATGGAGCTCCTGTTAGAATTATATTTATGATTGGAGGTCCCGATGACAAACAGACGGAGTATCTTCAAATTCTTTCGGCATTGACCGTTGCGATTAAAGATGAAGAGCTACGCAAAAAAATGTTAACTCTGAATTCCCCACACGCTATGATCAGTTTATTTGAATAGCCAAAGACTCCAAGCTTTGGGGGGAAATACTATGGATTTAACTGTAAAAGATGTCGCTAATTATCTAAATGTATCTGAAAGCACAATTAGACGTTGGCTTTCGGAAAAAAAGATCCCCTCATACAAGATCCACAACCAGCCGAGGTTCAGCCTTATTGAGATCCAAGACTGGGTGATGAGTCATAAGCTTTCCAAAGAAAATGGCGTTTCCCCGTTCACACAGCAGCCACAAATGAAAGTGTATGGCGAGTCCATTATTGAGACAAAAGGCGGAAGCAAGCAGTTTAGCCTTTATAGGGCCATTAACAAAGGTGGAATCCTTAACGATATTCCAGGGCAAACGAAAGAAGAAGTCATTCGTCGCAGCATGAAAAAGATGGCAAAAACCTTGAATTTGGATGACGATGTCCTTTCAGACCTACTTCTGGACAGGGAAAAGCTTCAGCCGACTTCATTAAACCATGGAATTGCTGTTCCCCACACGAGGGACTTTTTACTCAGTTCTAACCACGATGTCGTGACGGTGGCTTTTTTGCAAAATCCTATCCAGTATGGCGCTTTGGATGGCAAACCTGTCCATACCCTGTTTTTCCTTTTTGCTTCTGATAGCAAAAAGCACCTTCATCTTTTAGCTAAAATCGCTCATTTAAGCAGTGATCAAGCCTCAGTTGACTTTCTACAAACCCACCCCAGCAAAGAAAAGCTGCTGGAATACATCAAGAACTGGGAAAGTTCTATCCCTCAGACTAATTAAATTAAAATAATTATTATTAATTATAGTAATTATTGAATCTATTTTAAAAAATTTATAGAAAAATAGTTACATTTATGTTACAATAATTAATTAAAAACTAATAATTATTAGGATGTAATATTTATGGTATTTGGAACTTCGCAAAAGTCCTCTCCTGTACAAAATCAGCCTGTCCACCCCTATCAAAAACCAAATATTTTGAGTGAGGTTAAAGACATGTTGTTTGTAGCAGCATTTGCTACAGCTGCAGGGGCGGTTGTTCTATCTCTCATTGGAAGAAATATTATCCATATTCCCTACTCCCATGAGCTTTCAAGAAATATTATTTTTGGAGTAGGTATTGCTTTAGGTGCAACTAGCATAGGTTTAATAATAGTTCGTCTAACATGCTTTAGATCCAAATGTAATGTTCAAGAAAAGAAAGTTAGTGATTCAATTTTAGACTCCGATGCTAACATAAGTTATGGAACCTATGAAGGTATTAAGTATCGTTATAAAGATCATGAGTACATTTTAAAGATAATTATTAATAAGGTACCGGTCGATGAAAGCAACAAAATTACATTTATAATAGGCAACTCTAATTTAATTACATATTATACAAACCTTAATGGTAAATTTGCTCCCTATCCATCAGAGCCAAAATGGAGTGAAGACTCTACTTTAAGGGGAGTCCTCGAATACGTTCTGACTAAATTTAGTTCCTCTCCAAGCAAAAGAATTCCAGCTCTTGGAGAAAAACTATTTTTTGTAACATAGACGTTCGCATTTTCGTAATTTTTTTGATAACTATACAGGATGTAAAACTGAAATCCACTTTAACTGTCTCGGGAAGAAAAGAAATTCATGGTTTTGCTGGGATGATAAATCACGCCCTAGATCTTTTTAAGCAAAAGCATAATCAATAGACCGACGACTTTTTGCTCTCACCTTGCGCTCTGCTAGTCTTTGTTGCTTGCGCTTTGCGCCCTGGAGTTGTGCCCTATGGCACAGCTCTTAACAAGCCACAAAGCTAGTAGAGCCCAAGTATCCCGCTTTGGCACTTGTAGTTTATTCCCTAGCAAAGAGCTGTGCCATTGGGCACAGCTCCAGGGCGCAGAACGCGAGCAACAAAAAAGGAGGTAGCTTTGCTACCTCCTCAATCATTTTGAATTTTGTTGGAAATTAGCCTTTTTCTTGCGGAGAGGGGGATGAAAGAGCGGTATCTCTGCTATCATTGCGTGGTTTTGGCTCTTTAATCCTTGGCAAAACCTCTTGGTCTATGAATGCCAAATGATCATTCTCTACCACAACTAAGCATCGACGCCCTTCATCTGGATGGGCAAGCAACTTCTCTGCAAGCGGATCTTCCAGATACTGCTCAATTGTCCTACGTAATGGTCTCGCACCCATTTCTGGTTGGAATCCTTTCTCAACAAGGAAGTTCTTCGCCGCATCGTCCAAAGTAATATAAACATCGCGTACTTTGAGACGGTTTTGCAGTTTTTTGACTTCCAACTCAATAACTTGAAGCAAATGCTCCTTATCAAGAGGATGGAAGATCACAACATCATTCAACCTATTCAAGAACTCAGGCTTGAAGTGCTTTTTAACTGCACTCTCGATCTTTTCCTTGATGTGATCATAGTCTAAGCTACCTTCTTGAGCTCCAAATCCCACTTCGGTACTTTTACGGATAAGGTCAGCTCCAAGGTTCGATGTCATGATAATAATGGTGTTTCTAAAGTCAATTTTGCGTCCAAAGGAGTCAGTCAAGCGCCCTTCTTCCAATATCTGCAATAGAATGTCCATCACATCGGGGTGAGCTTTTTCAATCTCGTCAAAGAGGACCACTGAATAAGGTCTTTGACGTACTTGCTCTGTCAGTTGTCCGCCCTCCTCGTGCCCTACATATCCTGGAGGAGAACCTGTCATCCTACTGACAGCAAATTTCTCCATATATTCGGACATGTCGACCTGGATCAGCGCCTCTTCTCCACCGAACATGTGAATGGCTAGCAATCGCGCCAACAGAGTCTTACCAACCCCAGTAGGCCCTAAGAATAGGAATGCACCAATAGGTCTATTAGGGTCTTTGATGTCAGCTTTACTACGTCTAATAGCCCTTGAAACAGTCTTCAGAGCATCTTCTTGACCAATCAAATTGCTTTTTAAGATCTCTTCCATTTTCAGGACTTTCTGGGTTTCACCCTCAGTCAACCTGCTCAATGGTATACCGGTCATTTTCGCAATCACACTGGCGACATCTTCGTCTTCGACGATGACTTCATGCTCTTCTTTATTGATTTCCCATTCAGCACGAATTTGCTGGAGCTGTTCGCGTAGAGTTTTCTCTTTGTCGCGGAGTTTAGCAGCCTTTTCGTACTCTTGTTTAGAAATCGCTTCTTCTTTTGAAATGCGAGCTTCCTCAATTTCCGCTTCATACTTACTGATATCTTGCGGTTGATTCATCATCGCAATGCGCATTTTGGCGCCAGCTTCGTCCAAGAGGTCGATCGCCTTATCCGGTAGAAATCTACCTGGGATATAGCGGTCAGACAATACAGCAGCAGCGCTTAAAGCAAGAGGTGTGTAAATACATTTATGGTGCTCTTCATACTTCTGCTTCAATCCTTGCAGAATTTCAATCGTCTCATCAACTGAAGGAGGGGCTACCATAATTTTTTGGAATCGACGTTCTAGCGCAGCGTCTTTCTCGATGTGTTTACGGTATTCGTCAATGGTTGTGGCACCGATACACTGGATTTCACCCCTTGAAAGGGCAGGTTTCAAAATATTAGAGGCGTCAATTGCGCCCTCTGCAGCACCCGCACCAACAATTGTATGTAACTCGTCAATGAACAAAAGAACGTTACCATTCTTTTTAATTTCATCCATAACGGCTTTGATCCTTTCCTCAAACTGACCTCGGTACTTTGTACCTGCAATCATCAAGGCAAGGTCAAGGGTGATCAACTTTTTCTTTCTGAGGTTATCAGGAACTTCCCCCTTAACAATAGCTTGCGCCAATCCTTCAACAATCGCTGTTTTACCTACTCCAGCTTCACCCACAAGCACTGGGTTGTTTTTACGGCGGCGGCAAAGGATCAAAATCAGACGTTCTACTTCCTCTTTTCTGCCCACAACTGGGTCCATTTTGCCTTCGCGGACCATTTCAGTAAGGTCGTGCCCATAAGCTTTCAAGGCTGGCATTTTGTCGTTACTAGCAGCACTGGATTTCTCAAAGGATTTGGGTTGAGGTCCTGTGGGGCCTCCTGGACCTCCCGGTGGAGTTTGCCCCGGACCTTGAGGTCCCGCACTACCAATTGGTGGGAGTTGAAGATTGAAGGTTTCAAGTTCTTTTAAAACTTCTTTCCGAACTTCTTTCAAATTGACATTTAGATTTTCGAGTACTTGAGCTGCAACACCGTCGGTTTGGCGTAACAAACCTAATAGCAAGTGTTCGGTTCCCACATAATTATGGTTAAGATTTGCAGCTTCTTCATTCGCATACTCGAAGACTTTTTTAACTTTACCCGTTAAGGCTGGGTCGCCGTAGACTTGAATTTCTGGACCGTACCCAACCAACTTTTCAACCTCATTACGGACAGTCTCAAAGTCGATGTTCAGGTTGCGCAGAACGTTCACTGCTACACCCTGGCCAAGCTTTAGCAGGCCAAGTAGAACGTGTTCGGTGCCTAAGTAATTATGATTGAGTCTTTGGGCTTCTTTCTTGGCAAGCTTTATGACCTGTTTCGCACGATTAGTAAATTTATCAAACATTGGAAACACTCACTTTGCTTGGTTTGAGGATCAGTTGTGGCTAAATTATATGCACTCTTATATAAAATTTTAAGCCGTCTGCGATTTTTTGCAAACCCCTTAAACTTGCTGTTCCGCCTTGGCAATGCAGTCATTGACTGCGACCCCATAGAAGGAAGCGCCTAAGAGCTTTAGCCTAGGGGAGAAAGCTTCTGTCGCTTGCTCTATTTCCCTTAGCAAAACATGATGTCCAATCCTATACTGAGGGATGGCTTGTTTAGCCATCGTTAGCCTACAAGCATCAGGTTTGAACAAAATATTCATCTGTCTAGAAAGCGAGAAGAGTGCCATTCGGAGAATATTTTCCTTGATAAGCATGCCTATTTCTGGATGGTGGGTCCCCCCTAACATTATAGTTAACCTAGTCTCAGGATTATATGTATTTTGTTGGGGAAAGACGCTCGAATCCCAAACAACTCCTAATGTAGGGTCATTTTGATTCGAGGGTACAAGATATCCAAACCCTTCTAGCTCATTTACTTTGCGCCGATACCCCATATTTAATAGGGCAACATTGTTTGTTGGGATACAACGTAAAAGATTTTCAAGATAAGGACTTTCGGTTAATCCAGCAAAAGCATAGGCAGGCACCGTGGAATAGACAAGGTCAGCGCGCAAGGTCATTTTTGGCCCTACGACTAAAAGTTTTTGACCTTCAGGTTTGATAGATTCGATTTTCGTATTCAGCCACAGAAACTCTTTTAATTTGGCAGCAAGAGTGTCTGTTAAGATTGATACTCCATTTTTTAATGTAAAAAGGGGATGTTTTTGCATCTCTTTGATCCAAGGGTCATTAGAATGTGTTCTAGAGCCTTTTAACATTCCTTTAATGATCGAGCCATGCTTTTGTTCCATCTCCCACAATTTTGGAAAACAGGAACGCATGGATAAAGTTTCGATGTCCCCTGCATAAATACCAGTCACCATTGGATCGACAAGTTGGTTCACAATGAAGGAATTTGTTCTTCGTCGAAAAAATGATGCTATGGACTCGTCGTCAGCTTTTCCTTTTGGTGCAAAGAATTCCCGCACTAACCCTGGGAATGCACCTGGAAGTGCATAAGAAAAAGGGTTGAGGTTAATTTTTTGGAGATGATTGTCAACGTAGATGTAGCGTTGCAATGCTTTTTTGCTAGCTGTAATAACTTCATCTTTAAGACCAAGATCTTTGATGAGTTTTAAGGTAGAAACTCCCGTGCCTTTTGTCCGGAAACTGCGTGGGCCCATTTCAAAAAGGAAACCGGTCGATTTATCGGTTTGGATCCACCCGCCGGCACGTGAACTTTGTTCAACGATCGACAAACGAATTTTGTCACCCCATTTTTTTCTGAGAAACCAAGCAAGTGATAATCCGCTAATTCCTGCTCCAAGAATAACTACGTGATTGCCTTCAGAAATGGGTAGCTTACGCATGATATTAGACTCTATGTAGAAAGGATGAAGGATGAAAATAGTTCAAACTATTTTCATCCTTCATCCTTCATAATTCATCCTTCTCCTTTAAGGTTGCCAATATTCATCGATTATATTTCCATTACTGTCAATGGATTGATAATATCTTTTATTATTTGGGTAAATCGTAACAAACAACACATTTGCAGACTGGATGGATTTAGCTAAATAAGGAACTTCGGAGGGCTTGCGAGGCCTTCGAGGATCAGGAATTCCCCATCCCCCATCTCCGATGTATAAGACTCCTTTTGCATCCGCCTTTCCCCCTTTCAAAGGATATGTCCTTTTATAGGCGTGGTCATTGTGTTCAAAAGCTGCGCTAAGTCCAAATTCCTCAAAGATGGGGACCCAATATTTTCTTATGCTAGGGCCTTTACCATCATCAAATCTTCTTACACAAGGATAGGCAGGAACGTGGTAAACGGCAAATTTGTGAGGAAATTGTTCTCGATCTTTTAAAGCATAATATACCCAACTTTGCTGTTCCCCTTCAATAGGATGGGTATGCCCTGAATCCAGCAATAAAATCGTCAGATAATTTCCAAAATCCAACAAGTTATACCCTTGCGGACCGGGCATCGCTGAAAATAATGCATAAAAACTGGGAGCTTGAGCAGGAGTTTTATCGTAGCCTCCTTTAACCTCATGGTTGCCAATTACGGCCAACATTGGAATAAACCTTCCCGAAGAATCGATCATTGTTTGTTTCCAATTGCTCAGCCAATCAATCCATCTTTGAACCTTTTCGGGAGTGAAATTGATTCTGCCTAGAAAACTATAGGCTAAATCCCCACCCACAATTGCAAAACTGGGATTTCTTTTTGCAATTTCCTTATTCATTTTTGTGACGGGCTCGATTCCTTGCTGGTAAATGTCACCTCCTACAACAAATGTCAAAGGCTCATCAAGTTTATTGTCGAGTGTTCGAAATTTGTATTCAAACGAATCAAAACCGGTCCTAAAACGGTAATCTGTGGATGGAGTGAGTTCTGTAAGCTCAGTTGTATGGATTAAGTAAGGATAACCTTCCGGCATTCTCGAATGTGTTCCTTTGACTTTTTTCCATTCCTCTGAACCTTGTGGCTTATATTCTATAGTATCGTCGACACGATCTAACTGAGTAATCCAATTCACCGTCATGGTAGAATCGGGTGATCGTTGCCAAGTCAAATAGATTGCAATAGGGTCGTACATCTCTCCCGCCATCAGCGAAAGAGATGTCATTAAAAATAAGAAAAAAACTAAGGATTTGGATTTGATCATTCCGATTTTTCAGTTCCCTCTTTTGCCATGACCATTTTTGCCAGTTGTTCCAGAACATGGTTTGTCCTTTGGATAAACTGAGGCAAAATTGTGGGATCCATTTCACGATGAGACAACAATGCCAATTGGTAGACTTCTTGAACTAACTCTTTTGCCAAATCAGGTTGTGTCGATGAAATCGATTGTATTGCCTGGATAAGGGGACTATTGGTATTCACAACAAGGGTCTTTTTATGCAATTCATGCATTTTGCCATTACCAAGATTCGGATCCATCGACATCATGTAATCGCGGAAGCGGCGTTGACTTTCATCCATGACTAAAAATGCTGGAAGGCTATCTGTCAGAAGGCTCTTTGCTTCCACTTCCACTTGCGGATTATCCATTTGGTTTTTCACAAGTTCCACAAGTCTGCTTCCTGCCGTTTTTCCTTCTTCATCTAAAACAACATGTTCTCGATCTTTGTCGATCATATGCTCCTCGACGCCTGCGTCGATACGCTGAAATGTGGCTGGAGCGATCTTTCTTTCGATTGTATGGATCAGATAATTATCAAGAGGGCTTGTAGAAGTGAGCACCTCAATCCCTTTCTTCCGATATAATTCTAAAACTGGCGCGTGAGAATTGGGATCCGCAGTGTAGATCACCTTATTTTGTGTTTTATCTTTGTTCCTTTCAAGGTAATCTTCAACGGTTGTCCAGTTGCCGTCGATATCTTTCCAAATCAGAATATCTTTCACTCTATCATAAAATTTTTCATCCTGAATAGCCCCAAGCTTAATAACCATGGAAACATCTTCCCACACTTTCAAGAAGCGCTCACGATCATTTTTATAAAGTGTGTTTAAACTGTCTGAAACCTTTTTAGAAATGTGCGTTCCAAGCTGACGTACCGTTTTGTCCATTTGTAGATAGCTGCGGGAAACGTTCAAAGGAATATCAGGGCTATCGATAACTCCTTGCAGAACCATTAGGCACTCAGGAATGATGTCTTTGCAGTTATCTGACACAAAAACTCTGTTGCAGAAAAGTCTGACGCTATTCTTTTTAAAATCGAAGTCCCTTTTAATTTTGGGGAAATAAAGGATCCCTTTCAAATGGAAAGGATAGTCTACATTTAGATGAACCCAGAACAAAGGATCTTCTGCCATAGGGTAAAGGCGATGGTAGAAATCGATATAGTCGCTCTCTTTACATTCAGAAGGAGGTTTAATCCAAAGGGGTTCTTTGGTATTAATCTGATTTCCGTTGAGATAGATGGGATAAGGCAAGAATGCGCAGTAGTGATCAAGGATCTCCTTGAGAAGGGCTTCATCTAGAAACTCATCGCCGTCTTTGTTGATATGCAAGGTGATTGTTGTCCCACGCTCAGTTCGTGTTCCTTTTTCTAAATCATATTCGGAAGAGCCATCGCATGTCCAAAATGCTGGCTCCAAACCTGGCTTATAAGACAATGTATCAATATCTACTGTGTCAGCGACCATGTAAGCGGAGTAAAATCCTAAACCAAAGTGACCGATAAACTGATCTTTTTCATCATTCGTTTTGTATTTTTGCAAAAATTCTTCAGCGCCGGAAAAAGCGATTTGGGCTATGTATTTTTTAACTTCATCAGCGGTCATTCCTATACCGGTATCTTTGAAGGTCAAAGTTCTAGCGTCTTTATTGATATCGATATCGATTCTAAATTCCGAATCAAGCGCGTGAGCCTCCCCTTTGTCGCTTAATATTTTCACTTTCTGAATTGCGTCGCATGCATTCGATACTAATTCTCTGACAAAAATATCTTTCTCGGAATACAACCACTTTTTGATGATGGGAAGAATATTTTCACTATGAATTTCCAAGGAACCTTTGACCATATTGACAATCTCCAAAAAAAACTTTTGCTTAACCAGTTAATTTTCAAACTTTTCATTTTTTTAATCAAGCAGAATACGGAAGTCAGAAGTCTGATGACAGATGAAATTTATAAAACATTCTGACTTCTGCATACGGAATTCTGTATTCTTGCTTATTGCTTGGAAAAGGTTCCCTCTGTAACCTAAAGGTTTAATTAACATTGCGGTTCATTCATGTTCGCATCCATTCTTACCGATATCGACCCTATTCTTATTCTTTATTCCATTGCTGCATTTGTCATTATAGGTGTAGGACTCACAGGGCTCATCCTATTTACAAAGGCAAAATTTGTAAGCGATGAAGAGGCAACCATTTCGATTAATGATGATCCAAAATTAACTTTTAAAACACCTGGCGGGGGGACACTGCTCACTACTCTTACTTCCCATGGCATACCAGTTCCATCGCCCTGTGGAGGAAAAGCAACCTGCAAGCAATGCAGGGTAAGAGTTTTAGAAGGAGCCCAAGATCCTCTGGAAACTGATAAAGCTACTTTTACAAAGAAACAACTTCAAGACGGATGGAGACTTTCGTGCCAATGTAAGGTCAAACATGATATGCATGTTTATGTAGATGAACATGCCCTCGGCGTTCGTGAATGGATTGGAACCGTTATCAGCAATGATAACGTCGCAACCTTCATTAAGGAATTAGTTGTACAACTACCCGAAGGGCAAGAAGTACCCTACAAATCAGGTGGGTATCTTCAATTTCACGTTCCACCCTTTAAAACTAACACATCGGATTGGAAGCAAACAATGGATCCCAAATTTTTCCCTGACTGGGAAAAATTTAATCTCTTTAATCGAGATATTGATTATTCAAATTTACCAAAGTCTCCCGACGATGTGATCCGAGCCTATTCTATGGCTTCTTATCCTGCTGAAGGCCTCACATTAAAGTTCAATATCCGTATTGCCACACCTCCTTTTGTCCAAGGAAAAATGTTGGATGTCCCCTGGGGTATATGCTCAAGCTATACTTTTGGTCTGAAACCTGGAGATCAGGTTCGGCTATCAGGTCCTTATGGGGAATCTTTTATGATCAATGATGATCGAGAGCTTATTTTCTTGATTGGAGGAGCTGGATCATCTTTTGGTCGTGCCCATATCCTTCATCTGTTCAATACAGAAAAAACTAAAAGAAAAGTCACTCTTTGGTATGGTGCTAGGTCAATGAAAGAAAACATCTACCAAGAAGAATATGAAGAGCTCGCAAAAAAGCACTCTAACTTTTCATATAAGCTAGTTCTTTCAGAGCCATTGCCAGAGGATATCGCTGCGGGTTGGCCTGCTAAAGATCCTCTTAAAACAAATTTCCTTTTCCGAGCCTTTGATCAGGGTCAACTTAAGTTGATGGAATCGCCAGAAGAATGTCTTTATTATGTTTGTGGCCCCCCATTACATAATGCAAGCGTTCTAAAATTATTGGATGAGTATGGCGTTCCTCGTGAAAGTATCGTCCTCGATGATTTTGGAAGTTAGCAATGAAAATATTAGCCGCCCAAATAAATCCTACAATTGGCGATCTTAAAGCGAATTCCCAAAAAGTCATTGATTCAATTGAGAAAGGGAGAAAATTAAATGCTGATGTTGTTCTTTTTCCAGAACTTTGCATAAGTGGATATCCCCCAGAAGATTTCTTGCTTCTTCAGGGATTTCTAGAAGAGACAGAGAAAGCTTTAACTTCTATAATTCCTTATACCAAAAATATAACTGCAGTCATCGGAATTCCACGAAAAAATCCTAACCAAAAAGAAAAAAGTATTACAAATAGCGCTGCAGTTATTCAAAATGGAAAATTGATGGGTTTTGAGGATAAATGTCTTCTACCTACTTACGATGTCTTTGATGAAAAAAGATATTTCGAACCAGGCACAAAACTAAAACTTTGGGATATCGCCGGAAAAAAAGTTGGGATTACTATCTGCGAAGATCTTTGGGAGCATAGCAACCTGCTTGAATTTACTTCCTACCACCGCGACCCAGTCTTGGAATTAAAGAAATTGAAACCTGATGTTGTTTTAAATCTTTCTGCTTCCCCCTATAGTGAAGGACGGGTCGACAGCCGGATCGCTGTTTGCACAAAAGCATCCAAAACCTTGAATTGCCCCCTTATTTTCTGCAATCAAGTAGGTGGTAATGACAGTCTCGTCTTTGATGGATATAGCATCTACGCCGGATCCAAAGGAGACCTTCTTAAAATCGCTAAAGGCTTCTCAGAGGATGAACTTTTTGTTGATACAGACGAAAAATTGCCTACCTTGAATTTTCAAGATGATGCCACCGAGGATCTTTATAAAGCACTTGTTCTCGGACTTCACGATTATTTTCATAAATCTGGATTTGAAAAAGCATGCCTTGGCCTATCTGGAGGAATTGACTCAGCACTTGTCGCATGCCTAGCAAAAGATGCTTTGGGGGCGAAAAATATTCTTGGAGTCCTCATGCCCTCAAGATATTCCTCTCAGGGTAGTATCACTGATGCAGAACTGCTGGCAAAAAATTTAGGAATAAAATATATCACCATTCCTATTGAAGAACCGTTCGATAGCTATCTCCATCTTCTCAACCCATTTTTTAAAGATAAAAAACCCGATGCAACTGAAGAAAATTTGCAAGCACGGATTCGAGGAATGATCTTAATGGCCTTGTCAAACAAGGATGGGTATATTGTCCTCAGCACTGGGAATAAAAGCGAAATGGCTATGGGATATGCAACACTGTATGGGGACATGTGCGGAGGACTAGGTGTCATCAATGATGTCACCAAAACACAAGTTTATACATTGTCTAGGTGGATCAACCGCGAAAATGAAGTAATTCCTTGGAGTACCATTGATAAGCCTCCTTCAGCTGAACTGCGGCCCAATCAAAAGGACAGCGACTCTTTGCCTGATTATGAGATCGTCGATAATGTTTTGAAGGACTATATTGTAGGACATCTATCTCCCAAAGAGATTAGTGAACGCCACAAATACGGCATTACCTTGGTCAAAGAGCTAATAAAGAAAATCCATCGCAACGAATACAAGCGTAGACAGGCACCTCCAGGCCTTCGCGTTTCAGAAAAGGCTTTCACTATTGGCCGCCGCTTCCCTATTGTCCAAAAATGGTGCTGCTAAAATTGGATTTCCAGGCGCTTCATGTAGTTATTTTTTGCTATTTTAGCCTTTGAATTTCTTCTTTTGAGAACACAGTCTCAACGACATTGCTTCCAAGCTCTATCTTGATAGGCAATGGATTAAAAGCATGCACACTTTTAACTGTGAATGACATATTGTTTTCCAATTGTTCTAGCTAGCAATAATGCGTATCGTTGTCTAAAACGTTGGAACATGGCATCCATATGTTTCTGAGGCATATGGCGTCTATCATAAGTCAGAGCTTTCAAAGGTACTTTCATTTTTAAATCTACATTAGGATAGTGTATTAAAAATCCTTTCAGTTTTTTCCACCCTTCCTTATCTAAATTTGAGATTGAAAGACCTGCCAATCCTCCCCACTCTATCAACTCATGTATTTGCTTAATGATTTTTTTATCGAAGGTTTTTAGATGCAAAAACACTCTAAAAGTTTTGCTATGAGAATTCACAGAGGCTTTTAAGTTTATTCCTTTGATTTTTAATGGAATTCCCTTTCGAAGAATATTTGAAAATGACTTATTTTCTAATGTTTGGATTTCCAAAAATGCCGCATAGAGGCCACCTAAAGTTCGATTACTTTTTAGCTCTTCTAAAATGTACTCTTCAGTTTTTTCTACTACCCGCACCATCATTTCATTCTTGGCAATGTCATAAATTTCATTTGCATTATAGAGATTATCGATTTCAAGCTTACCATTTTTGATAAACGCGATAATCGCGTTGAAGTAATCACTAAAGTCGCTATCTAGTGCAATTGTCCCATTCACCCACTTATATGAGTAAGCTCCAGCTAACCTGCTGTCAACTATAACTGGAATAACATCTTTTAAGGGTGGGTTGTAATTAAAAGTCACCGTTGCATTATCCTCTTTTTGAGAAGGATCTGAACCACTTGTCACACTTACACGAGGAAAATTTACATAATAAAATTTATATGGAACGATGAATATCGGAAACTCCTTAAGCAACTCCCTATAGAATCCTAATGCTCCTTCAGATCTTCTCAGTTGATCTGCTGTCACAAGTCTGTTAAAGATTGCCCAAAAATTGATCATCCCTTTTCTAACTTCGCTAGGGTGTAACTCACAAAGTTCTTTATAAAAGGCTGCAATGTCACGACTATGTTCAGAAAGTTCCTTTAAGATCTGCATAAAATAGAAAATAAAACAAAAATCCTGCATCAATAAACCTTTCTTAGTATCTTCAGAGATCAACTTTGCAATATTTGCATCACATGAAAAATTTTCTAAATCGACAGATTTGTTTAAAGCATCAAGCAATTCTATTGCATCTTTTTCTGTATAAGTTACAACAGATATTTCTAAAGATTGAATACCTTCCGAACTCTTGATTAAATTGAGCAGGGCTTTTTTATCTTCATTGTTTTGCAAAGGATAATCCAAGAAGAATGACTCTACTGATCTTCCTTTCCTAATTTCCTGAAGTAATTTTTGAAACCTTTCGCATGGATTTGCATCAAATTGGTGTTTAATTAGAAGGGAAAAATTACAAAAGCAGTTGATACATTTCCTTAAACTCGAAAGAGTTCTTTTTCCAATATTTCCACATTCGATTCCAACAATAGTACCTTCAATATTGATCTTAAGAGAACGCACGATGTGTAAAGCTTTTTTAAATATAATCAAACCTGCTGGAGTGAAGACTTTTTGTGATACAAACTTACTTAGGCAGCATCTGACCAGTGTCATATCGTCTTTTGAAGACTTTATATTTTCAGTCCAAACATCATAAAGTTTCCTCGTCAGCGTTGTTAGCCTTATTAGCCATGTATAGTTTCTTCGAAAATATGCAAAATCGATGGGGAGGTCTTCTGTATAAATTTTTACAGCTGTTAAAAGATCTTCAGAGTTGACTTTAGAAAGAATGAGCTGTCCGTTGATATTAAGAAGCTTTTTAGCCTCTTTAGAAAAAAATTTTCGCGGACAAGGAATTTCCACATTATCCCTAGTTATTGCTAGAGTAGGTAAGCTTTTTCGAAATTGGATATATTCTCTTAGAGGCTCATGTAAATGGGTCTGAAAGTTCTGTTCATTTACAGAAAGAATGGATCTGAGGTTAATGACCCGCTGTTCTTGTTCATCAATTTGGATATCCCCTTTAACAACTCTTTTTACCCATTTCAAACCCTCTTTAGGAGTTTCAAAGTTAGAATCTACAAAGGCTTGAACAGCAGCTATATAGCCCATAGACACACATAAGTTATTTTAATATATTTAAATACCTAAATTCTTCAAAAAATTCAATTAAAATAAAATTACAGTTATGCGATAATACAATTGTTAAATTATTTTAATAAATGTTTTTATGGGAAATGGAATAAATAGAGATTATTCAAGCGGTTTTAGATTTATTACATTCTCTGATATTAAGAATGAGTGGAACCGGCTTATTCACGGAAAGAAAACTCATTATCCCAAACCCTTGGACGATTTTGCTGTTCAAAGAACGCATATTGAAAAACCTGTCAAAAAAATCAACCTTTCAATTTCAGACCGCTTGAAATCAGCTCTTTATAAAAGAGGATGGTACCGAGCCAGCAATACAGAAGAATATAAAATTAGCCGTATAAAAATTCTCGATGCCAAGCTAGAAAAAAAGCAAACGCAGATTGAAAACCTGCAAAATAATATTGATAGCCTTATAGAAAATTTAGAAAAACACTTCAAAGACCCTATCCGTAAAGAGCTTAACAAACTTGTAATGAAACAATCCAAACGTATTCGAAGTTATGATAGATCTGCAGGTGAACTCAGAAGACTTTATTCCGACATCGTCCACAATCAAAAAGGGGCAGATTTAGAGATTTTTTTACATAAATATTCACTACCAAACAGTATTCGTTCACGTTTCCTAGAAGCTCATGTAAAGAATGACGGGTTGATTGAAAGAAACGTAAAACTGAAAAACTTATATTTAGAAAAAAAGTCAAGCGATCCCAATTTATATAACTATAGGCTCTATGAATTTAGAGAGTCTTTTAAACCAAGTCTTCGGGAGTTGCTGAAAAAAGATCCTGCCGATTTAAAAAGGAACGATCTGGACGAGTTGAATAAGATAGAAGCTCAAGTCTATGAAGCAGCTGCTCAGCTAAAACAACTTCTACCAAATGAAGGCCATCTCTCAGAGGATTTTGAAGACTGTGTAGAATGGATAGACGAATTGCATGAGGCTTTTAAAAAGTATATTCAACTCTAAAAGCCTTGGAATCTCCCGCCATTGTCCATCATTCTAAATGCAGCACCTTGAGCTGCCACATCACCGTAATTTAAACCAGCATCAGCGCAAATCTGCATCAATACCAGTTTAAAACCGTAATTCATGACTAATCTGGGACCATGACGTATAGCTTGTCTTGCAGCTACACCGGAAGCAGCAGCTATTCCATTTCCCAACATTCTTGCTCCATTTTTAAAGATTTCCCATATTTTTCCAACTCGTCCAGGTCTATTTTGAATATAATACTGCCTTGCCAAATAGGCTCTAACACCATCTTGAATTGAGATTACATTTCGATTAATTCGAAAATACACTCTGCTCATTTTAGCATTGATTAAAGAAGATAAAATAGAAGAAGCTTGATCAATATTCTCCTGAGATTGGATTTTTCTAGCATTCAGCTTTGGATACTCAATATCAGCAATGAGCAGTGTCTGTTTAAATTGATACCCAGAACAGGTGATTAACCATAAGATAGTATCTAAAAAAGAAATCCATTTACTATTGTTGACTTTTTCATTCCATTGCAATTATGCCTTGAGAATATTTAGAGCTTATAAAGTCATTATAAAGAATTCTAAGGAATTGTTGACTAGGCAGAAGCCCAATCGAAAGGGATAACATCCTTTAGTTTGGTTGTATTGTGACGCAGCATCATGAGGCGGTCAACTCCTACAGCTACTCCACAACAGTTCGGAATCCCTTTTTCAAGCGCTTCCAAGAAGGATTCGTCGATAGGAAGCAACCTTTTACCTAAAGATAGACGCATAATATTGGCCTCTTTAAGTCTTTTCCGCTGCTCTTTTGCATCGGCAAGCTCATGATAGCCATTGGCAAGCTCTACACCTTTGTAATAAACCTCAAAACGTTCTGCAACCGATTCCCCTTCAATTGTACGCGTCTGCGCTAAAGCCGCCTGAGTGGAAGGATAATAAGCAAGTACTGTCAAACCATTTTTCCCTAGATTTGGCTCTGCTAATGTCCCTAAAAGCAAGTTAAGCAAAGCATCGCGCCCTTCGTTTTCAATTCCGGGGTAGGTGTCGATCCCTTTTTCTTTTAAAATCTTTAGAAGCTCATCATCGCTCATATGGACATAGTCGATGCCCACATATTTTTTTAAAGTTTCTCGGTAACTGATCGTTTCAGAAGGAAGATGACCTAAAAATACACGAATAAAATCTACAGTTTCAGACATCATCTGCTCAAAGGAGATCCCCACACGATACCATTCTGCCATGGTAAATTCTGGATTATGCTTGGAACCAAATTCTCCATCCCGAAAAACATGAGAAATCTGAAATATATCCCCAATCCCTTCTGCAAGAAGACGTTTCATTCCATATTCCGGGGATGAATGAAGATATCTGACTTGTTTTCCTGAGTACATGATAGGAATCAGGTCGATATGCGCATCGACCGAGGCATTCTCGGTGACGATGGGACAATCGACCTCCATAATCCCCTGTTCCATCAGGAACGAACGAGCGCGGGAAAGCATTCCCGCGCGATCGCGTAAAACTGATAACCTATCTGAGCTCATCGTTTAGTTTACACGAGAAACGTATTCGCCGGTTCTTGTATCAACTTTGATCACTTCATCTTGCTCGATGAAAATAGGAATTTGTACCTTCGCACCGCTTTCCAATGTCGCAGGCTTCATCACACGTCCTGAAGCTGTATTGCCACGGTCGCCTGGCATTGTTTCTGTGATCTTTAACTCCATGAATGTTGGAGGTTCTACGGTGATTGGTGCACCTTTGTAGAAGATAACGTCGTAGATTTTATCTTCCATCAACCACTGCATCGTTTCGCCAATAGCTTCTAATGAGATCTTGATCTGCTCGAAGTTGTTGTCATCCATGAAAATAACGCCGTCAGCTTCTTTGTACAGCATTCTCATGATCGTTTCAGAGACATCCGCCAAATCAACTTTTTCACCTGACTTAAATGTGCGCTCAATCACTCGGCCAGACATCAAATGTTTCAATTTAATCCGGTTAAACGCTTGCCCCTTTCCAGGTTTTACAAATTCATTACTTACAATAGTATAAGGCTGTCCTTCGACTTCAACCTTCATACCGCCTCTCATATCTGCCGTACTAACTTGCGCCATAACTTTTTATCCTTTGGATCTTAACGACTGCTAAATAGTAAGAGTATAACGATCAATGGTTGACCCTGTCAATAACGAAGAGTAGAACACTATAAATTCACTTTTATGCTTTAATGGGGGCTATAAAGAACATGGAGACCCAAAAATGGCCTATATACGCTCAGTTAAAGCTATCGAAGTATTAGATTCACGCGGAAATCCCACTATTGAAGTCATCCTCACGACCGATAATGATGTGATGGTAAGAGCTTCTGTTCCTTCAGGGGCCTCTACAGGAGAAAATGAAGCGCTCGAATTGCGTGACGGTGATAAA
Organism: Parachlamydiaceae bacterium; assembly: GCA_039806825.1. Classification (GTDB taxonomy): domain Bacteria; phylum Chlamydiota; class Chlamydiia; order Chlamydiales; family Parachlamydiaceae; genus JBDHQB01. The sequence continues at coordinate 62,287 of JBDHQB010000004.1, forward strand.
GAAAGATATTTTGGAAAAGGAGTTCAACAAGCTGTCGCCCATGTCAATGGGCCAATCGCTCAAATTTTGGTCGGTGAGCATGTCTTCGATCAAAACCGATTAGACATGTTGATGATTAAGACTGATGGAACACCCAACAAGAGCCGTTTTGGTGCCAATGCCATTTTAGGAGCCTCCTTAGCTTTAGCTCGTGCAGGAGCTACCACAGCTAAACTACCTCTTTATAGATACATTGGCGGCACCCTCACCAACACCTTACCATGCCCCATGATGAACATTATCAATGGCGGAGCACATGCTGATAATCTGCTGGACTTTCAAGAATTTATGATCCGACCAATTGGAGCCCCTAATTTTAGAGAAGCTGTCCGATGGGGGGCAGAAATCTTCCATACTTTGAAAAAAATCTTACAGTCAGAAGGGCTAGCAACAGGAGTGGGCGATGAAGGTGGATTTGCCCCAAACCTATCTTCGAATGAAGCTGCCCTCGATTTAATCCTACAAGCCATTGAGAAGGCAGGGTACAAAGCGGGAACACAAGTTACCTTAGCCCTTGATTGTGCCGCGTCTGAGTTTTATGAAAAAGGTAACGGCTCTTACATTGAGAAGAAAAAAAGAAAGAAAAAAGAGAATTTTGCTGAAAGAAGCTCTGAACAACAAATTGATTACCTAGAATCCCTTGTAAATAAGTATCCAATCGACTCGATTGAAGATGGCTTAGCTGAATACGATTGGCAAGGATGGAAAAAATTGACAGAACGGCTCGGAAAAAGAATCCAAATTGTGGGTGATGACCTTTTTGTGACAAACCCAGAATACATCAATAAAGGGATTGAGATGGGGGTTGCCAACGCTGTGTTAATCAAGGTCAATCAAATTGGAACACTTACTGAAACTCTAGAAGCAATAAAACTTGCACAAACCCACGCCTATGCGACAGTCATCTCGCATCGATCGGGCGAAACTGAGGATAGCTTCATTGCTGATATCGCTGTTGGAACCAATGCGGGCCAGATTAAAACAGGGTCTCTTTCGAGGACGGATAGGATTGCTAAGTATAATAGGCTTATATGTATAGAATCAGGTCTTGGAGATATAGCACGCTATGCTGATAGCAATCCAATTAGAAGATTTAAGGATCAGAACCCTAGGCATTTGTAATTCTATTTCTAAAATGTTATAATACATTTTTAGATATTGGAGGACGGTGCATGGAAACATCTGTCGTCGCCCTATTTGGAGAAGCTGAAAAAGGGGTCTTTGCGACCCCTTATTTTCTAAAAGACTTGGATGAGCTAGTGACCTGTTTAGGGAATCCGCCACCCGATTCTCGCGGACTTTTTTATGCTGTTCAAGCCCTCCTCTATCAACACTCTTTACTCTTTTTCAGGGTTTCAGAAGAAGGCTTTAGCATTCCACAATATCTTAAAGGACTTGATATCTTAGAGCACCAAGTGAATTATCCTAACGTAACAGCCTTATGCGTTCCAGGAGTGGGTGACGCAGCCCTTTTAGACGCTCTTATTCCCTTCTGTCAATCTCGCCATCACATCCTTATTACAAACGAAGCCGACCTCTACGACCTTCTCACCCATAGAGAAATTTAATCTTCGTCCTCATCTTTTAGGGATGATTTTACCTGTTGTCCGTGAGTACACAAACTACATTCAGTCAGCAAGGCATTCGCATAAAAAACGTAAGATACACGCGACCCTGAGAGTAAAGGTGTATTTCCATGCAAAATAGTGTTTCCGTCGAACAATAATAGATCACCCTTTATAACTTTAAATGCAACCATCTTACGAGTTTCTGGATGAACTAAATTTGCCAAAACAGTTTCACCACCCTCTTATTCTGCTGAGTTAGTAGAGAGGCAAACAAATGAATTTTTTACATTTTGGTTATCTGTGTGAAAATGTTAGTAGGTTTTCCTTTGTGAGTTTCATTGACTGTAATAGATGTAAATGGGGTCTGGCCTATTTGAAAATGCAATAGTTTATGTTTTTCTGCAAGACTCCTATGATTATCTAACTGCAACATTTGATGTTTGAATTGAACAGGTGCATTCTTTTCATAAATTTTGCCTATGTCCTCTAATAGTGGAATTATTCTGTTTAAAAAACCTAGGTCAGTGTTACTTGTAGGCCCACAGGCTTTTTTTTGAGTTCTTGGATGCCCTAAATATCCAAGTGTAACTGAAGGATGACGATTTCCAACTTGATAAGTTCCCAGTTTTTCAGAACCATCTGGATTGAGGGTGACAGAAACTGCTCTGAATTTATTGAGAGTGACCACACGAAATTCTGAATCCTTTTTATTGTGAGTCGAAGCATCAAATTTTCCTAGCTGCATGACCTCTTAAAGTGGAACCTTGAGCTATTTTTTTCCTACACAATTTGTCCATTTCACCAAAAATTAATTCATGTTTTACAAAATCTATAGCATTTCTAATGAACACACAGAGAAGATCTCCATTTTCATTTGTAATACGTGTACTCTTTGTAAAAACTTCTATGGAATCTCTCGAAGTAGTTTCTCCAATAAGTTCTTTCAAATCATTCACTGGAAGAGGATTAATTTTAATCTCTTCGATTATTTGATCATTTTTTAATGTTTTTGTTAATTGGACAGGATCTGTTAGTGCTGGTTCTGGTTGATCTTTTCTTTTGAGAGTTACTTGGGGCGGTAACGTTGATAAAGTAGGTTCGTTTGGCAAACATTTTTTTGACAAATCATCTATTCTTCTTTCACAAACAGCCATCCTTTCTGACAAGCCTTCTAACTTAGCTTGTATTGCACTCAAGATACCATTTTGCCTTTCTATCTGTTGGGTAAAAGTAGCAAACGATACAACTTCTAAGGGACGAGGCTGAACTGCATCTGGTGGTCTTATCATATATTTCCTAAAGTTAAAAATAATTAAGCTATTATAAATCAACCTGATAAAGATATAGTTAAGAACAGAGATGAAACTAAAATTAGATAGGCAGGATACTAACAAATAACAGGATGTAGAGGATAAAAAGGATAGAATTTGCTTTACACTACAAGTGTTATTAGGATCGAAATGGAGCTCACCGTCAGATTAGGGTGACGAGGATCCTGAGCTGAGACAGGCTCAATGCAGACAAAATCGGTTCCAGCAGGATGGTAGAGCTGCCACGCATTTTCCTGACTTAGGCAGGTGTATGCTGTGATTAGTTTGTGTGTTTCAGTTTCCAGTTCAATATGTCCTTTCAATGGATCTGGAGCTGGATGAAACGCATAATCAGCCTCGTTATTCAAATCAAACACCAGCTTTCCTTCTTTAATCCATTCTTTGGGGACATTCTTCAAAACATTTGGATCGTAATACTTATCTTGAACTCTAGAAATCACTTTCCCTCTTCCACCTGGCAAATTGTAATAATAATGAATTCCCACGATGGAATCCGCATCACTCACAACAGACATTCCTATTTTAAGACCCTCGGGTGTCAGCTCACCTTTATAAGTCATAATGAAATTTTGCCCTTCCAGTTCTGCTAGGGGCACTCCGTTCCACAAGTCTTTTCCACTCAAAGTGCCTTTGATGGAATTTTCTGTCGTCTCCACTTTCCATGGAGCATACCTTCCAAGCCCATGTGTAAAAGGATCTGAAGAATTTTTCGCCTTCATCGCAGCAATATGGGGAAATAAGCTCTCATCTTTAACTTTTGGAATTAAAGCTGGCTTCCTTTTATAAAAATGTGGCCCTATCAACGCTCCTAAACCTCCAAACCGTTCCTCAAACATTGGTCTTGTGGATTGGGCGATCGCCTCAACACCATTGCATGAATAGCTATTGAGATTCAAACCTTTTTCCGGAGCGTAAACAGCCTTCAAAACTTGGCCTTGAGCATTTTTATTGGTCAATGTCACTGTCATAGTTTATCTCCTTGGAGCATTTGTCATGTCGACGTAAAATTTAAGGGCCAAAAAATAAAAAAATAAAATCCATAAAATGATCATGGATATGACTTCTTTAAGCGGGAAATGTTTTTCCAAAGAGGAATAAGAGGGTGCTGCAGGATCATAGAGCACCGTCCATTTTTTGGATTGAAAGGGAGCCAATTCTTGCTCGGACAAGGGTGTGTTGGGAACTACCTTTGCCTTCCATTTGCCATAATAGATTGCTGATCCGACGTTGTATCGATAAAAAATAACTACGGCATTCTCATCTTCATTCAACTCTTCTTCAGAGACATTGGTTTCCAATGGCTCTGCGGAAGCTGTCAACCTGCTGTAATTATAGACTTTATAAAGGGTACTTCCTGAATAATAAAGCACGCATGCGCCTAGTATTATCAACAAAACTACCCAATAAAAGTTTCTAGACACGTTTCATCCTATGAATCATTTTTTCAAATTCGTTCGGCAAGGGAGATTCAAATCTTAATTTTTGTTTTGTCACAGGATGTTGGAGTGCTAAGTACCTAGCATGTAAACCTAAACGTTTCATAGGATTACTGCTAGCTCCATATTTCTCGTCTCCAACAACTGGATGACCTGCTTCCTGGCAATGAACACGAATTTGATTTTTTTTCCCTGTTTCCAATGTTAACTCTAATGCCGTAAATTGCTTTGAGGATGCAAGCACTTTAAAATGGGTCACTGCAAGTTTGCCCTTCGAGGGATCGTCCGTTACATGGACCTTATAGTTGCGGTCCTCATAGAGATAACTGCTCCATACTCCCTTTTTTTCCTCTACCTCCCCTTCAACGATTGCAATGTACTTTCGTTCAAGGTCATGCTTTTCAAAAATCTCTTTTAAAGCATCTTTAACCTCCTCAGTTCGAGCAAATAGCATGACCCCAGAGGTATCTTGGTCTAGGCGATGAACGACATGGACTTGTGCAGGTTTAAAATGATCCTTTAAAAAGGCATAGGCTGTCTTCTTTTTTTCAAAAGCTGTAGATACCGTTAAAATGCTCTCAGGCTTATCTATAGCGACTAAGTAGCGATCTTCGAAGAGGATCTCTATTCCCCCTTCTACTCTATGGATCTTAGAACCTAATGCCACCGTTTGGCCTTCAGACAAAACCTTGTCTCCTCGGTCTGCCTTCTTCCCATCGACGGTGACTCTGCCTTCTTTAATCCATTCCCTTAACGTTGTCTTTGAACTCTGAGGCGCCATTAAAGCAAGGGCCTCTAGGAGTGTTTGTTCTGATTTAGTTATGTATTTCATGTTGACTATCTTGATTAACGAAGCTATAATTCTGGAGCTAAGCTTTATTATCAACGAAAACCATTAGAAGGATTCAACCCAATGGCCAAAGAACAAGCGCCTAAAAAGAAGGAAAGACGCCCTTCAGCATTAAAGCGTGACCTCCAAGCAGAAAAGGCACGTCTACGCAATAAAATGTTCAGATCAAAAGTTAAAACTGCGATCCGCCGGTATAATGATGAAATGTCCAACCCAGAATCAGCTAAAACCCATTTAAATGAAGTTTATAGCTTAATGGACAAAGGTGTTAAGAAAGGAGTCTATACAAGGAATAAAGCAAGCCGCACAAAGTCGCGCCTCGCTGTAAAATTGACTCCAGCTTCTGCCTAATCTAAAAGTTATAGTCTTTTCTTATCGTGCCCAACTCGGGCACGATAAAAAAGTTATATACTAAATAAGTTCTTATGTGTAAGTGCTTATCTGTAGGGAGAAGCTATGGCAAGCAATGTAACATTTGTTCATTGTATGGGGAATGGATCATTTATATCTTACGATCAACTCCAACAAAATGTACCCAAACACTCGTCGACGCCTACAGAATTAGAGGCTGCGCATATTCCCAAAAGGAATACAGCACCTGGTAGAATTCAGGAACTTGCTCACTCTACCCACCTAAATGTTTTTGCTACTCCCTCTGGCTCACCCTCTACTTCTCCAGTTCCTCAGCCTTCAATTCGAAGAGAACCTCCATCATTTAATCTAGCCGGGTCAGTTCCACTCTCAATAGCTTTGTCACCGAAGACCCCAGAACAATTACTTCAGCAAGCCTACTGTTATCTCGATGCAAACAATTTTGAATTGAGTTTGACTTACGTAGATAAATGTCTTGAAATATCGAGAGAGCATCTTCTCACTGCACGTATTTTAAAAGCTGAACTTTTGATCAAGACTGACCAATATAGAAAGGCGCTCGATTTTTTAAATGCTGTAATTGATGAATCGCCTGATCCTAGATTTTTTTTTAATTAGAGCATGGGTCAAATGTTTCTGCACAAAGTATGAAGAAGCCCTTCATGATATTGATATGGTTAGAGCCTATAACATGCCCTTAGGTAATCTAGTAAATGAAGTACATGAATTGATTTTATCAAAGAAGCAGAAATTGGAAATTGCCGAGGCCTACCTTTTTTTCAAAAATGAAAAGCCTATAGCCAAAGAAATTGAAGAACTTCAAGAAGGAGCCAAAAAATTCTCTGAAGCAGACAAAGTTGGTGGCGAATTTGACAAATGGTATCTTTCACTATTCAATTCTAATCCCGATAACGGGTCTGCCCCAAGCTCTTAATCTCCTGTAAATAAACAACAATTTCGTGTAAAATGTTTGGATATAACTTATTTTTTCAGGTTGTAACTATGCACTCTTTAAAAAAATTTGTCGTAGCTTTTCTATTCTTCTTTCAGGCAATCACCCTTTCTGCCATTGAACCTACACTAACAATCAATATCCCTATGAGAGATGGTAAAGAATTGCCTACAGACTTATATATGCCCTCACCCGATGCTAAAGGGCTTCCTTGCATCCTTTTACGCTCTCCAGCTGGAAGAAAAGCCGCAACTGCGCAAATTTTTACCCCTTACATTCAAGAAGGCTATCTCGTTGCCATTCAAGATACACGCAGTGCCGTTGATCCCGAAGGCAAAACACACCCATACCAAGCTGACGGTTGGGGTAAGCTTCAAGATGGATATGACACTGTTCAATGGCTTGCTGACAGCTGTTATACGAACGGAAAAATTGCTACTGCCGGTTGGTCTGCCATGGGAATTACACAGCTCATGATGGGGCCCTCAGCACCTCCAGGGTTGAAATGCCAATTCATTGGGGTCGCTACACCAAGCATGTACCACTATGCGATTTTCGAAAAAGGATGCTTTAAGAAAAACATGGTTGAGGGCTGGTTAGGGATGTGTGCTAAGCATCCATCCGTTCTAGAAACTGTTGTAGCGAACACAAACTACCTTCCCTTCTGGGAACAATTCGACGCAATGTCTCAAGCCGGAAAAGCACAAGCGCCAGCGCTCCATCAAAGTGGTTGGTACGATATTTTTACTCAAGGGACTATTGATGCATTTGTCACCTTACAAGAACGTGGAGGCCCTGGTGCAAGAGGCAATCAAAAGTTGTTGATTGGCCCTTGGACCCATTTTTGGCCCTGCAGACCTGATTTTGGAGATTGCAAAGTTCCTGAGGAAGGTAAAAAAGTTTCTATTGCTGACACCTATTCAAAGCTGTTTGCCTACTATTTGAAAGATGACCAAAATGGTTATAAAGATCTTCCACCAGTGACCTATTATGTTATGGGCCCTTTTGATGGAACTCCTTCTTCAGGGAATGTGTGGAGAACATCTCACCACTGGCCAATTCCAGCAAGGTCAACCCCGTTCTTTTTGACAAACAAAAATGAATTGAGCGAAACAACAAGCACTGATCATAAAGGTTCGATCGCCTATACATACACAGCGAATGATCCAGTTCCTACAGTAGGCGGAAGCAATCTATTCATTGAATCTGGCCCTAAAGACCAAAGGAAGATTGAAGAAAGATCGGATGTGATCAGCTTTACTTCTCAGCCGCTCCAAGAAGACCTTGAAGTCACAGGTCGTATTTTTGCTGTTCTATACCTAACAGCAGATCAACCTGCGGGGGATGTTGCTGTAAGATTAACTGATGTTTATCCAGATGGTAAGAGCGTGCTCCTTCTAGATGGAATCGCCCATTTAGGGGATGGACAATCAGAAAAATTTGACAGCAAAAAGCCTGTAGAAGTATGGGTGGATTTATGGACAACTAGCATAGTCTTTGCAAAAGGACACCAGATCCGGATCAGTGTAAGCGGATCCAATTATCCTAAGTTTGAAAAGGCAGTAGGGTTAGAAAATGGAAATAATTCCTATACACTTTACACAGGACCTGATAAACCCTCACATATAGTGTTGCCCATCGTCAGAAAAGGGGAACGTTGGTTGATTGCTGAACAGCCTCAATTAAAAAAGTAAGGTTTTCATGAAAGTTGTCATTCTCGCAGCCGGTATGGGAAGCAGGCTTGGCGAGCATGACCATCCCAAAGCATTGACCCAGTTAGGAAATGGGAAGACTATTCTGGGCCAACAGCTTGATTCGATCGCAAAAATTTCTCCATTAGAAAATGTCATCGTTGTCGTAGGTTATCTTGAGCAAATGATCATGGATAAGTATCCCAAACTTCATTATGTGCATAACACGAACTATACACATGAAAACACTTCCAAAAGTTTATTAAAAGCTATCGTTGACATCCATGAGGATGTTCTATGGATGAATGGGGATGTTGTTTTTCATCCTACTATATTGACAGAGATCATGCATTACAAAAGAAGTTGCATGGCGGTTAATCAAACTAAAGTAGGCGAAGAGGAAGTTAAATATAGGACGGATGAACAAGGAATGATTTTGGAAGTTTCAAAAGAGGTCCGCAGGGGCATGGGAGAAGCGATTGGGGTCAATTATTTTGCTAAACCTGATCTACTACTTTTAAAAACACATTTAGCTTCCTGCAAGCCCACTGACTATTTTGAAAAAGGGATTGAACGCTGCATTCAGGATGGGACAAAAGTAAAAGCCTTGCCCTTCCCAGTAGACTACACCTGCGAAATCGATTTCCCCGAGGATCTCGTGAGAGCCAACACGTTCCTCACAAGATGGACTAACTAATTTGTTGCCCGCAGGCGATCACAAGAACTCATAATGTTACTCGCACGGAGCCTAATAACGAAACCTCGTAGTTATTACTCGTGCGGAGCGCGAAAAACAATTTACAAAGCGGAGTTATTGAGTTCTTGATCCATCTTGACTAGGATCTCGTCGATTGTATGGAGAATGCCCATTAAGATTGCTGTTTCCTTATTTTTTTTATCGAAGAATCCTTTGCCAGCATTGAGCTTATAAAGCTGTTTTTCTTCTGCAGGTATCCTGTAATCTGGATTTTTGTAGGTTTGGAGTACCGGTTTTAATTCATCGCTAAAGTCAGCATACTCTTCAAAAGATTCAACAATGTTCTTCTTTAAGATTAGCAATTGTACCTTTTCATCGGCTGTAAACGACTCTTTTCCTATTTTATCGTGGAGTTTTTGAATTTCATTTTTTGCTTTTCTATCCAAAATTTTTAAGCTGAAACCTAAGTTAAGAAAATATGCAGGCTTTTCAGTGCCTGGTTGGTATAACAACCGCATTCTGAAAGCTTCAGCGAAACCTTCGTTAGTATATTTTTCAACAGTTTTTCCCCAGACGGCCATGTAGGTTGCAGTAAATTTTCCATTGCCCACTCTGGTCATGAGCAAAATATCTTCTCTTGCACTCGACATTGTTTTAGATGCACCTCTACCGGAAGAAGGATCTACTGTACTGTAAGAATCCCCACCAATAGCAATTGGCACTCCATCAATTAAAGCATAGGACGAATCTGCCTTACGCACCGGTAACTTAATGATTTGTCCTGACCTATAATCACTTAATTGCGGAGAATGGTAAAGACTCTGACTCGACATCACAAGATCAACTCCAGTTCTGGCCGTTGAAGCCCTTTGCCTTGTCCACTCTTCGATCTTGCTTTTACTCTCAGGAAGGAATACTGGGTTTACCGATCCATTTTTAATCAAATGGGAGAATTCTAAAAATTTAAGTGGAAGCCCTAACTTATGCGCTTCATCTTGATTTATTGAAGATCCTATATAATCTAGCTTGTTCAATCTAAATAATAGGCCGGGATGTATAAGATCTTCCAAAGTATACTTTTTTGCCTGTATTGCAATTGCCACACCTTCGGTATATTTCTTATTTTCTATTTCATCGGAGGAATGATTGAAGAAGGAAATCAAACACTGTGTAGTTTTTCCTATAGTTTCAGTTTTAATCCCTAGTTGGCCACGCAGTTGAGAGTTTGCTCCAGAACAATCCATAATTAGGCTAGGAGTTGTTTTTTGAGCGCTCAACTTCACATTAACAACTCCATTGGATTTGGCTATATCCTCAATAGATTCTTGATATTGGATCGCATCTGGAGCAAGCTCTTGAAGCACTTCACGCATACATTGTTCTAAATCTTTAATCGTGATAACAGTTTTAAAAGTAGAATAATCTATTCCTAAAAGGTTCCTGCTTTGGGCTAAGTCCTTTACACCAAAAAAATGTAATAATTCCATATCAAATTTAAAGTGACCTAAAACAATCACATTTTCTCGTGAACTCTCTTTTGAACGCTTTTCAACAATTGTAAAGGGAAGATTAAAATAGGCTGCTAAAAGTCCTCTCATCAAGCCACCTGGGCCTGCTCCATTGATAAGAATAGGATCTGCATCACAGGGAGGAAGAATATTTCTTACTACCTTTAAGTATTTAAGTTTGTCCCGAAAGGTTATTTCAATACTGTTTTCATAATCGATACGAGCTATAAATCTTTTCAGTACAGCCTGATCTTCAGGTGTCATATTTTCCATCTTCAAATTAGAACACTTTGTGAGATCGATATTCGGCTGATTTAATCTCATCAAATCTGCGAAATCCATGTAAGAAAAAATGATCCTTCTCAATACCGCGACAGCGACATCAGATTCTTTAGATGGATTCTTCCACTCATCCTCAGTAACTTTGAGCAATTGGATATACCCCTTTGCCAGCCTTTGACGGAACTTCTTCACAGAGATAAAAATCTCTAAAAAGCCTTGGATAACATCCGGACGACTTTCTCTGAGCTTGATGACTTCTTTGAGAGCAGTTTGGAAAAATCCAACAGGGTTATATATTTTTCTTGTACAAAAGAATTCACTTAATGTCGGGTCGTTGTAAGACTCTGGGCTTTTATCCTTTAAATCATCAAACTTTCCTTGAAAGAGCGATATGTAAAAGTTTTCACATCCAGGATCAAAAGGTTGTAATAGGTTAATATCTTCGATGAGGTTCTTAAAATCTTGTAGTACATGATTGCTCTCAATAAGCTCTTCTACAGAATTTGTGCTAGAGTAAACAGGAGTTAGTTTCAAATTTGCATCTAATGAAAGGCGGTTTTGTTGAAGGATTTTTGAGACCTTATCAATTTTATTCAGAAGTGTTAAAATATTCACACAAGAGTTAAGGTCTAACTTCGGATTTAACCCTCCAGAATACGCTGCTCGGAGAAGTTCAAGTTTCTTGTCCACAGAATCAATTTCTGAGGTTTTGAAAGCATATTTTGCCTGATATTTGAGTTTCTTAATCTCAGATCTAAGCTCCGAATAGACAGGAGCTCCAAAACCTTCAATAATTGCCATAAACCGCACCTAAATTATAATTAGGTAATAATTTTATCATAAAATTATTAATTTAATTTAAAGATAACAAAGCGTCGTACCTGCACAGATGACGAAGTCTCATAATTGTAGCTCGCGCTCTGCGCCCTGGAGCTGTGCCCAATGGCACTCCAGCAACAAATGACCAAATGATGCTTGCCTTTAGAAGCCTAACCCTTTATGCTAGATAGCGCTGCTGATGCGGACACCCGGAAACATTAATCGCTATCAACTATAATTTTTATGTTTTAGGGATCAGGACGCTTAAAGAAAGATTCTTTCTTTAGGGAAACGAACCCACCTGCACAAACCTTGTTGTTTGCGCCGTTTCTGGAACCCTTCAGCGGCTTTTTTATACTAAAGCCGTCGATTTATGGTGAGGGTGTAAAAGATTTTTTTTAGCTTCCGTTAAATCTACCTCCTCGACTTGAAATTTTCTTTTTACCTCAGTCTTGATCTTGCGTACAATGCTGTCAACATCAGAAAAATGATCCTTTAATGTGCATAAAAACTCTGCATGGGACCGCTTTTGACGATATTTCGGCATCTTGTCAGGAACCAGTAAATAATCCATCTTTCTTTGATCAAAATCCCACAAGAATGAAGTGTGATGCAGCCATCGATCCTTTCTTAGATACTGCGCATTGCCGCCAAACTTTAAATCTAATAAGGCATAATCGTTTTCATGTAGCCTGAAATTATCCCCAAAAACAGGTTCATAGAGCTGCTTGGTCCAATCAAGTATCTTTTGTTGTTGAGTAGGAACACCTACAACACTGCTTTGACAAATAAATGTGACGAAAAGGGTGCTACGGTCTACAAAAACAGTTCCACCTCCACTAAATCTACGGATGACTGGAATTGGATTCAGCGTCATTTTTTTGGAATCAACAAACTTTTCCTGTGTGCCAGAAATACCCATCACAATGGCATCAGAAGTGCCATAGTTGATAATGCACCATTGTCTGTTATCTGTTTTCAATAACGCCTCTTCCAATTGCAACTGTTCCAGAATCGGATACTGCTGCAATTCGATGAGGTGAATCATTCTTCAACCTCAGCGCATCCACAAGAAGATTGCTCAGGCTTTCGCGACAAAGCGATCATTAGAATGGAAATATCTGCTGGAGATACGCCAGAAATCCGAGAAGCTTGGCCTAGGTTTTCAGGAGTATGCCTTAACAACTTTTGTTTCGCTTCATTACGGAGACCTACAACAGTAGAAAAGTCAAACCCTTTTGGAATTAAAATTTTTTCCACATGGGATAATTTTGCAACCTCACCTTCTTGACGGTCGATATATCCAGCATATTTAATCTTTAATTCGATCTGTGCATTGATATCGGCGCCATAGTCTTTCAAATCATTTGGATATTCCTTCAGAAGGGAATCATAAGTGATTTCTGGCCGGCAAAGCAATTGTGAGATTGAATACCCTTTGCCATTCATCTGCTTGAAGATTTTTTCTAATCGAACAGTTTCTTCAGCAATCGCATTTTTCTTATGAAGAAGTTTGCCATACTGCCCTCGGTTTATCATTCCCAACTGGTAACCATACTCGCGCAATCTCAAGTCAGCATTGTCTTGACGCAATAATAAACGGTGTTCTGCTCGGCTTGTGAACATACGATAAGGCTCATCCAGTCCTTTTGTCACTAGATCATCGATCATGACCCCAATGTAAGACTCCGATCTTTTCAGCACAAAAGGAGAATTTCCTAAAGCTTTATTGGCAGCATTGATACCCGCGATCAAACCTTGGCCCGCAGCCTCTTCATAACCTGTTGTGCCATTGATTTGTCCAGCCAGGAACAGCCCTTCGATTTTCTTATACTCAAGAGTAGGCGCAATTTGACCACAAACAAGGTAGTCATACTCGATTGCGTAGGCTGGACGCATGATCTCAGCATTTCTTAGTGCCGGAATACTTTGGATATATTTAAGCTGTACATCAAAGGGAAGTGATGAGGAAACCCCGTTAACATAGATTTCTTCAGTTTTCAAGCCTTCTGGCTCCAAGAAGATTTGATGACGTTCTTTATCAGCAAATCGAACCACTTTATCCTCGATTGATGGGCAGTAGCGTGGTCCAACACCTTTAATTTTCCCGGAATACATGGGAGAACGGTGGATATTGTCTAAAATAGCTTTTTTTGTCTCTTCGGTCGTGTAAGTAATGTGGCAGGAGACTTGAGGCAATCTTGCTTTCTCAGGGGGATCAAAAGAAAAATAAATCTCCTCTTCACCAGGTTGCTCTTCTGTTAATGAAAAATCGATAGATCGACGGTTGACTCTAGGTGGAGTTCCAGTTTTGAGCCTGCCAAGTGTTAAACCATATTTTGCAAGGCTTGTCGATAAGCCAATCGAAGGCAAGTCACCTGCTCTCCCACCGGAGAGATTGTTTTCTCCGATATGGATCAAACCTCTCAGAAATGTTCCCGTGCAAATGACAACAGATTTACAACCGTAGGCGATCCCTTCCTTAGTCATCACTTGTTCGACACGGTCGTTAGTGATGAGAAGATCTTCGATTGTACCTTGCTTGATTTCTAGATTGGGAGTTTGCTCGAGGATATGTTTCATCTCGAGATGGTAAGCAGCTTTATCTGCCTGAGCCCTTGGGGCCCAGACAGCAGGGCCTTTAGTAGCGTTAAGCATTCGGTATTGGATTCCGGTAGCATCGATGACTTTCCCCATGATCCCTCCGAGGGCATCGATCTCACGAACCATATGTCCTTTCCCTATCCCTCCGACGGCTGGGTTGCAGCTCATCTTAGCGATGGTATCGAGATTCATGGTCAAGAGTAGGGTGCGGCATCCCATCTTTGCGGAGGCAAAAGCGGCTTCACAGCCGGCATGTCCTGCGCCGATGACAATTACATCATAAATAACCGGGTATTTCCACATAATGAATGCTTATGAGCACTACCTGTTCTTGTGTCTGTCGCGTCTGCTGCGCTTTTTGCGCTTGTGCTTCGCGATCTTATATTTACGCTTCTTTTTTACAGAAGACATATATGATCTCCGTTTGCTGATAGGTCGTTAAACTGGTAAACATAGATACTATAGTCCACCCCCTAAAATCTGTAAAGCGAATAAGTGCCCTCTAGATTCCCAGGAAAAATCTGAATGTCAAAACCTACTAAAATCTGTCAAATTAGTAGATTTTTCATAAAAACCTACTAATTTGACAGATTTTAGTAGATGTTATAGATTTGATTTTTAAAAACTTAAGTGTATTTACCAAAAATAGACAGGCAAGCCCGTCTATTTTGTAAACGTTAAGCCCTTACTAAGCCTCTGTTAGCATCACTGGCTTTGTGCTGCTCAATAACTTGAAATTCAGTTTTTTTCCAAAATAGAAAACTTGTCACAGCATAACTATATTTAAATTTACGTTCTTCTGCTGGCACTCTATTAATTGGAGGGTTCACTTCATTTATTTTATTAATTCCAACAATACGAACTAATTTACGTTCATCGACTTCTGCTAAGAAGACAGAAGGTGTGTAACTAAAGTAGTGTCCTTGTGCAGACGAGAGGCTTTTTGGCTGTGGACGCTCTCTCATGAATTGGTTGCCATCCTCAACACTAGTTCTGTAAAATTCTTTGATGCAATTTGCACCTTTCTGAACTTTGGACTCAATTTTTTTCCTGATGCCATCTTTATTTGCCATTTCATCAGCATCCGCCTCTTCATTTAATGGCTTTGCTAACTTAGCAAGGTTTATAACAAGCTTATCTGTTAGCTGTTCTCTTTTTTCTGGAGAAAGCTCTTGGCTAAAGATTGCCCTACCAGCGAGTGAAACATGTCTAACAGTTGAAGCAAAACCTTTTGATAGAAAATCTTCACCGTTTGCCGAAGTTTCTTTAAGTGTTGCTTGTAACTGCTTGTTGGAAAGATCGGCATCTTGAATATTAAGAGAACGATAAAGTTGAGCTAATTCGCTTGTATTAACTCTGTAAATTTTATTATTTATTTGAATGTCTGTAGAGAATAAGTAGCAAAGTTTCTTTGTTAACCAGTTATTGTAAATATTAACTGTACCGAGTCTTAGACATTTGCCATTAGCATCTACCGCTCCGATATGTAATCTACCGTTATCACGTGTAGCAATAATATTACTAACCATAAAGCACTCCTTTTTAAAGTCTTATTCACTTTACAGGAGTAGAAGGGAAATTGCAAGGATAAAAAACAGGCCTATGGACATGGACAAAGTGGACCTAGTGGACGAAGTGGACACAGTGGACGGCCCATGAAAAAGTGGACATATGATCAACATGTCCACTTTTTCATGGGCCGTCCACTGTGTCCACTTCGTCCACTAGGTCCACTTTGTCCATGTCCATTGGGCTGTGCCTTTAATATTTGCGGCGTTGTTGGGCGTTGCCGAGGTTGCATTCGGCGCGGTATTTGGCGATGGTGCGGCGGGCGCAGTCGATGCCGCGTAGCTTGAGTTGGAATGATAATGCCTGGTCTGAGTAGGGATGTTTTTTATCTTCGTTTTTAATGATTTCTAACAAGGCATCCCTGACTGTTTTGGAAGACAATTGCTCCCCTTTTTCAGAAACATAGGCATTGCTAAAGAAATATCGGAGAGGATGAATTCCTCTTGGGGACTGAATGTATTTATTCGATACAGCTCTCGCTATTGTCGATTCGTGCAGCTCTAATTCTTCTGCTAGAATTTTCATAGTGAGAGGTGTAATCTTTCCCTCCGGATTCACAAAAAAATCTCTGTGCCTTTGAACTAATGCCTTGGCAATTTTTTCCAGAGTTTCTCCACGCTGATGCAAGTTGCGCATCAACCATTTTGCAGAATACAACTTATGTTTGACAAAGTCCTTATCTTCATTTTCTGCAGATGATTGTTCCAAAATGCGTAAATATTTTGGATTAATTTTAAAGGAAGGCAGTCCTTCTTCATTAACCCTTACATCAATTTTTTCACCCTCTTGCACTAAAACAATATCCGGAATCAAAACCTGTACTGGTTGATGAGAAAAAGAGGCAGAAGGATGCAGGTCTAATTTTGAGATATCATTTTCCAAAGCTTTATTGATGTCTGTCAGTTTGCACTTCAAAGATCTTTGAATTTGAGGTAGGTGATTGTGAAGAAGATCGTCAAAATGGTCTTTGACAATAGCGTAAGCCAAGCTATTCTCTTTTCCTACATGTTTCAGTTGAATCAAAAGTGATTCTTGCAAGTTTTTTGCGCCCACACCAACGGGTTCAAAAGTTTGTATGGCTTGTAGAACTTCATTAAACTTATTGGAATCAAAATTATTGGTTTCAATGATTTCTTGAACAGGGACATCAAGAAATCCATTTTCATTCAAATTCCCAACAATAACTTCCGCGATATGAAGACTTTCAGGATCGATGAAAGTTTCATGAGCCAAATTCATCAAATGGTCAAAAAGCGTTGGCTCTGCAACAATCAAGCTCTCAAAATAACTTTCCTTTTTTCTGTCATCTTGAGTGCGAGGAATAAACTGTTCACCACTTGCGGCAAAGTGTTCGCGATAGTCTTCATCAAGCCTTCTCAAGATTTCAAAGTCTTGGTCATCAAAGGTGACTTCTGCTTCTGGCTCCATTTCCAAATTAGTGTCATCATCGTTGGGCTCTTCGAGGTCTATATCTCTATCTTCCTCAATTTCACCTTCTTGGATGTACTCAAGCAGTGGATTTTGCTCCATTTCCGCTTCAATGATTGCAGACAATTCCTGGACAGGCAATTGGAGAAGATGGATTCCCTGCTGCATTTGAGGCGACATCATCAAAACTTGCTTCTGTTTGAGCGTCGGAGACTGCTTGGGATCCATCGATAGTTTATAAGTCATGTATCACCAGTCATTTAATATATTAGAAGTCAGAGGTCAGAATTCAGAATACAGAAGATTGATTTATGACTTCTGACTTCTTTATTCTTATTCTTATTCTTGGTGATTGACAAGAAAATATTTATACGGATCCTGAAAGTAATGTACGAGGAAACCATGAGCGTTATTGAGGCTCCTTCAGAAACTTTAGAAAAAATTTTAATCATCGATGATGAATCACTCATTCTCAATGCTTTAAAAGCGACCCTCGAGCGTGAAGGATATGAAGTATTCACTGCCTCCACTGGGGACGATGCCTTAGAGATCATCAATAACCAATCTTTAGCAATAGTGATCTGTGATCAATTGATGCCTGGAATAAGTGGATTAGACATATTGATGAAATGTAAGGAATTACGTCCACATACCCTGCGCGTTTTGCTTACGGCTAACAGCGATCAAAATACCGCTATCAATGCTATTAACAAAGCTGAAGTAACACAATTTATCCAAAAACCTTGGGACGACCAACATTTACGGCAAACGATTAAGAGCTTAGTTGAAAAATACCGTCTTATGCGTGAAAACCAAACTCTGCACAATCTCATCGTTATCCAGCATAGAGAACTCACAAAAGCTCACTCTGCCTTGCGTCAAGAAATTGAACTTGGTGGAAAAATTCAAAAAACATTGCTGCAAGGAAAAATTCCAACAGATCTTCCTGGAATAAAAATGACAGCTCAAACGACTCCAACTTACGAGATTGATGGAGAGTTTTTCGAATTCTATCGACCTGTGAAGCATGTGATCGACATTCTGATTGGCGATGTCATGGGAAAAGGAATTCCAGCAGCACTTATTGGCAACGCAGTCAAAACTCAAATCCAGCGATTCGCAGTTCCCTCCGATAGGCACATCATTTACAGTCAGGAGAATGCTTGGCAGGACGACCCTTCTCTTCCAGAAGAAATCATGCAATCGGTTCATGCAGAAATTGTTCCGCAGCTTATCCAACTGGAATATTTTGTCAGCTTATTTTATGGGCGTTTAAATCTTCACAAAAGAACATTTAGCTACATTGACTGCGGCTTTGCGAAACCGATCCATTTTCAACGTCAAAAAAGAAAGAGCGTTTTCCTAAAAGGGGATAACCTTCCTCTAGGATTAGTAGAAAAAGAAGTGTATCGCACCCATCACATCAATTTTTCTGATGGTGACTTCCTCGTTCTTTATTCCGATGGAGTCTCACAAGCGAAATCCCCTTCGGGCGAAATTTTTGGAGAAAATCGAATCCAGATGTTGGTGGAACGGCATTGTGAAAAAGATTCAGATATTCTCACGCAGATCTTGAAGAAATCTGTGATGGATTTCATGGAAAAAGAGGTACCTGAAGATGATCTGACACTAATAGTGACAAAATTCATCGACTGTCACATGGCGATGGTATCTCCTCCAAGGCAAGGACAATTTTCAAGTGATCTTTCCCAGTTACAAGCTGCACGTGAATTCATCCACCGCACTTGTTTGAACATTCCTGGAAATGCCATAAGGTTGACTCAAGAATTGCAACTCGCGATCAACGAAGTTTTCTGCAATATTGTGCAGCATGGGTACAACGGTAAACCGGGTGGTTCCATTATGATTCAAGGACACTGTGAAAAAGATGGTGTTGTCCTTGAAGTCGCGGACCAGGGAAAATCTTTTGATCCTTTTGTGATGCTCGAACCAAGTCTTTTGGGAGATCAAGAGAATGGTTTTGGTTGGTTTATGATTAGACGCCTTGCAAGCCGAATGGAATACATTCCAAAAAAATCGGATTCAGGCTGGAACCGTCTAAGAATTTTTAAATACTACAATTTTGAAGAGGAAAATATGGATATCAAAACTCAACAGCAAGATGGTATTTGGACGATAACTCCAGAGGCAGATGCATTAGACGCTAGGGATGCCAGTGAATTTAAAGAAAAGGTGATCGCCTTCATTCATGAAAACAACGTTCAATTTTTGATTTTCGATCTTAGCCGCCTTCAATTTGTTGACAGCTCTGGACTGGGATCACTTCTATCTGTATTGCGCGTATTGCATACAAAAGGGGGAGATTTAAAATTGGCAGGAATGAATAAGCCTGTGAAAGCGATGTTTGAGCTTGTTTCGATGCATAAGATTTTCGAAATATTCCCAACAACAGGTGATGCAGTTAGATCTTTTCAGCAAATGAAGATCAATAAGCCCTAATGAACCATGTCGAAGAATACACTTCGTGGTACAGAAAGGGATCGGCTTCTTGAAGAGCTGCATGCGCGATATGCTTCAGGAAAACGGCATGGGAATAAATCTACCTACTTAAGAAAGAAGTATCTGTGGCTAGCAACGGTCTGGGGTGCAAAAGTTTTCAAACGCACCATGGACATTATTATTTCTTCTGTAGGTTTGATTGTTCTTAGCCCACTTTTTTTAGTCATGGCAGTTCTAATAAAATTAACGGACGGAGGGCCAATCCTCTATGTCTCACAAAGAGTTGGAAAATGGGGAAAAGAATTTGCCTTTCCTAAATTTCGTTCGATGTATGTCAATGCTGATCAGATCAAAGCGGAGTTACAACATTTAAGCCAGCATGAGGATCTGAAAACCTTTAAAATAAAAACTGATCCAAGGGTCACCTGGATCGGTAAAATCATGAGAAGATTTAGCCTTGACGAACTCCCTCAACTTTGGTGCGTTCTAATCGGAGAAATGTCTCTGGTAGGTCCCAGGCCCCCTTTGCCAAATGAAGTTGCCATGTATACTTTAGAAGACCGACGAAGATTGGATGTCGTACCTGGCCTTACCTGCTTTTGGCAAGTTGGAGGAAGGTCTGAAATACCTTTCGATGAACAGGTAAAATTAGATGTTCAATACATCGAAAGCCAAAGTTTGTGGGTCGATTTTAAACTCCTACTTAAAACGATACCTGCGGTCCTTTTTGGAAAGGGAGCCTACTAATGCGTGCTATTATAAAGGCCACAGGGTTTTCAGAAGAGATTGTCCCTCTTGTCAACTACCGTCCCACGCCTCTGCTAAACATATCCGACAAACCTATATTATTTTACATTATCGAATTCCTAGCGAGACATGGCATTAAGCAATGCGACATTTTCTTATGTCATCTACCTAAAATGATCGAAGATGTTGTAGGAAGCGGTGAAAGATGGGGATTAAAAATAGATTATTATTTGGTCCGTTCTAAAGATCATCTCTTCAATTTGTTAACCCCTCTTTCAAGAGGCTGGAAGGATGATAAAATTTTAGTTGGACGGGGAGATATGCTTCCTCACTTCGCTGGAAATTTAGATTTAGAAACATTGGCCCTCTATTTCATGGAGGACAAAACTTGGTCAGGTTGGGGAGTTATTCCTTGTCAATCTTTAGCAAACATACCTCGAGAAACCTCTTATAATGAATTGCCCAGCTATATCAAAGTCCCTTACAAACATTTCGATGCACATCCCTTTCTTTCAACACGCAGCTTTAAGGAGCTTTTAGATTCGAACATCAAAATGATCGGACAAAAACCTGAAGAACATCTATTTCCTACCTCTGCCCACAAAGTTGAACCGGGAGTATGGATCTCAAGATCAGTATCAATCCACCCTACAGCCAATATTAAGCCTCCAGTTTTCATAGGAGAGTATACTCAGATTAAAGAGAATACAGAGATAGGTCCCCACACAGTCATTGAAAAGCATTGTATTATCGACAAAGGATCTTCAGTCAAATCTTCGCTAGTATGCAAACGAAGCTATATCGGAGAAGGAATCCAACTAGATAACTGCATCGTCTACCGAAATCTTTTAATCAATATGGATATTGGAACTCAATTTGAAGTCAATGACGAGTTTATAATTTCCGGAATTGCCCCTTTTACTTTTCATCAAACCCTCATTTATGTTTTTGCAAGACTGGCTTCCCTTTTTCTTTTGATAATGCTTTCACCCTTTTTACTATTGCTGTGGGCCTTCTGTAGGTTTAAAGATAAAAAAGTCCTTCAACTTCCTTCATCCCTCTTGCCTTACAGATGGAAAACTTTTAACTGGTATGTTTTGGAACGACGCGATGGAAAGCAACTCAATCCTTTTCTGTATTATTTAAGAAGCTTACCTAATTTGTGGAATATCTTTAGAGGATATGCCCATTTTGTCGGTCTTATGCCCAGAACACCTGAGCAGGTCAGTGAGCTTCCGCCAGACTGGAGAAAATTATATCTCCAATCAAAAGTTGGCATTTTTACCCTTCCTGATGTAGAACATGGAAAAAATCCAACTGCTGATGAACTCTATGCGACAGAGACTTATTATGCCTCTTCCATGAACCCATACCATGATCTTAAAATTATGCTAAAGTCCTTGTTTACTAATACTTTCAAAGGATAGGACATGTTTAATTCCGCACGCATTGTGATCCTAGGAGCTTTAATAGACCAAGCAGATACAAGGACTGTCCTTTATAAAATTGGCAAACTCATAGAAGAATATCCATCGGACCAACAACCCCGCTACCTCGCTACAATCAATAGCGACTTCATTGCTAATATGCTCGGATGGAGCCTTACCCATCCCAAAAATCCTGAACTCATGCGTGTTCTCAGACAAAGTGATATCGCCACTCCCGATGGTATGCCCATTGTTTGGCTTGCACGGTTAATGGGAGAATCCCTGCCAGAGCGTGTGACGGGTCAAGAACTCCTCAAAGAAATTTCTGACTACCTCTCAAAAAATAAAATGAGCGTATTTTTATTGGGAGGTCCGGGTAGAACAGCTTGGAAAGCTGCGGAGAAGCTAGCTACAGAGCATCCTAATTTAAATATTGCAGGAATCGATGCTCCCAATATTCATACGACAGGCGAATGGCTTGAAAATACTTTTGAGCAGGACCAATTATTGATTGAAAATATCAACAAGGTCCAGCCTGACGTTCTATTCCTCCAATTAGGCAACCCTAAACAAGAACTGTTTTTCGATCGGATCAAAGGTCAGCTCAAAGTTCCGTTGACGGTTGGAATTGGAGGCAGCTTTGAACGTTACACAGGCCTTGTCAAGAGGGCTCCAAGATGGATGCAGCAAAACGGACTTGAATGGCTTTATAGATTGTGGAAGGAGCCTTTAAAGCTAGCTCCTAGGTATTTTACCGACTTCTGCAAGTTAACCTATTTTGGCACTCCTTTATTAACCTTCCACCATATCAATAAATTGTTTGCTGCAAAAAATCCCTCAGAACATCACATCAATTGCACTTTATTCCTTTCTCCGGAGAAAACGATAGCCATTGTGCCTTTGCCCCCTAGAGTAGATCAATACTCCACACGTGAAATCGAAACCAAGATTGAAGAAGCTTTTGAGTTCGATGTCGTGATTTTAGATTTTAGAGATGTAAGCCATATCGATCCGAGAGGAGCTGCGCTGTTGGTGGAAACTTGGGAGCTGGCTCAAAAGTATGGGAAGGAGCTCTTTGCCCTAAAAATTTCCTGGAATATTCGTTGGCTATTGAAGCTTCACCATGTTTGGGATGGATTATCTGATAGGGTTTGTGCGCATACTCGGGAGATTGTGGCTCATTTAAGAAATGGGACACAATTGCCAGATCTTTTCGAATCGATCCAGCAATTTCCACCCTATTTATACATCAGCTTTTTTGGGGAATTGGACAATTTCCAAAACTATTCTATCCTTTTAGAAACGTTGGAAAACCTTCTACCTGATCGCATTCCAGTGATTGATCTGACCTATTGCATTTCGGTAGAAAGCTTAGGCTGGAGCTTCCTTTGCAAGCTCAGCAAACTCCGCGGCAACCTCGTGCTTCTTGGGCTCAATAAAACCCTTAAAAACGAACTCCAAGAAGTAGGCCTTACTCACTACTTCACCCTCTACGAAAATAATGAAAAATTCCTCGCCGCCGTCTCCGGTTAAAACTAGATAAGATCAGCGTACTGCTTCAGAATATTTACTGTGTGCGGCAGTTGCTGAAAGAGTATAAAATATTGTTTTGAGTCTAACAAATTCTTTAATATCTATATTTTTAATTGAAATTAATTAATTAATTTGATATAATTTTTTAAATGAATTCTTTAGGATTAAATAAATTATTTTGCGAGTTTTATTTATTAAAACCTTGGTCGAGCGATCTTTCACCCAATGAGCAAAAAGAGGCTTGGTGGAAAACGATCGCAATCGGCATTCCCACCTTTGGGCTAGTGCATCTCGGCACAGCTTTTTGGCTCGGAATCAAAACATTGGCAGGAAGAATTTCTTGCTTACAGGACAAAAATCCTCTCGGCGATTTTGACCCTCATAGAACAGGTCAGTTAGATACCCCTTCGCCTGGGTTTACCAGCATTATGGATATGTCCCTCGATGAACTTTATATCGCTTACTTTCGGAACAATTCCCCTCTTCCTCCCCTCAAAAATGATAACGAAAGGATAAAAATCTTTACCCATTTAAGTTCCGTTTATTATGTACCCAAAGAGGAAACAGAAAAACGATTTTATCAACTTTTTCCAAAAGGGTTAAAAAATGGTAGGACGATCAAAGCTCTTTTCGACTGTTTTCTAGATAAACCAAACATATCCTCTCTCAATAAATCCATTGAACTCCTGTCATTCTTAAACATTCGTAGCAACAAAGCCTTATTTCAAGTCATATCGATGAAAATTATTGAAGCTTCATTAAAAGTTGATCGAGCACCTCTTCTATATTATGCGAAACAAATTCTAACTATCAGAGAGCTTCCCTCTGATTTTATTAAGTCAGTCTTTGAAAAATGTGTAACAGAGAGCAATACGGCCTATTTTTACGAAATCTATTTTGAGATTTTCCCTCATCATAATCTTAAGAATTTAGAGGGCTTTCAATTAAATACTCCCCACCGTCTATGGGAAATTCCTCAACTGAAAACCGATGAAGAAAAGTTTCAAAGGATAGATCTCTTTTTAAAGGACAAAAAGATTGGAGATGATTTAGAACGCACGAATGTTGTCATGAAATTACTACCGCAATTTCGGATCCAGAAATCTGAGACACTCATGAGGATATTCAGGAGCTGCTTGAGCTTTGACTATAATTACCTATACAAATATATCTCAACCCTTCCTTTAAGTACGCTTTCGCTGAAACAAAAAAAGGAATTGATTCTTGCATTTGGTAAGAAAGATCTTCGCGATCTATTTGATGGTTTTTTTAACTTTCGTCTCAACTGGAAGGACCCTGAAGAATTAGCAGTATTAGATGAGCTTATATCATTCATCAAAAAAAATGCTTGGCTTGCCTATGAATTTTTACATGGATTAGGACTCGATCCAAAAAATGGGCAACAAAATGGCATCCTTAAAAAATTTGTGATTGCATTTGCTGAAGCGGGTGTCGCAATCGGAAAAACACTTCCGCAATTAGGTTTTGTCTGTGATCGGCCTGGTTCTGATAGGGATTTCATTTTCAATGAACTGATGCCAAAACTTTCAATGTATGGCCTGCATAATATTATTGAGAGTTTGCCACTTTTTAATTTATCAGTTCCTGCTGATCGAAAGATTTTTGAGTATTATTTAGTTAAGTTAGTGAGAGAGCGAGTTTCCTTGTTGAATAGAGAAATGGCAAAGGTAACCAATCCTTTTTTGACAGCTGAGAATGAAGAAGCGCAAAATCAACAGCAGCTAACCTCGGATCGTGTGGGGTTTAATTCCCTGATCGATCTTCTAGATAAAGTGAAAAAACAATACAAACTTGATCCAGAAAATAATGTTGAAGATGCAAAGCTATTTCTAGATATGTTTGAGGGAGTTTCTCCATGGATGCTTCCAAAATTGAATGACAAACTGGGTTTTTCAAAAATTCACCCTCAAACCCTAAGAGATCGAAAGCTTGCTGAAACATTAATCGTCCACGAAAATAGTATTGCCCTGCCTAGATACTGCTTACGATACCCTTTACAGTATGATGAAAAGGCAATATCTGAATCTAAAGATATAAAAAGCCTAATTCCATTTTTTGAAAGCGCTGAAATAAGTGCCTGGAATACGATTATTCCCCTTATGGATTGGATGTACCAACTTGAACAAAAAGCTAGCAAACTTAGGCACTGTTATTCTCTTGAAGATTACAAAGATGCAAAAGAAAAATTTTTGGAAATTTTAAATCAAGGCCCCTTCTCAGAGGATGCTAGAATTAAAATTCTCTTTAAATATTTCAATGCGTGGATAGTCTCAAAACTTGGGTTACCCCATGATTTAAATGAAGTGGAAAATGCCCTGAGAAATAAAGACTTTGATAAAGCATCAGCTTATTTTATAAATCAAAAAATTTATATCCTGAAAAGGGTATTGCACCAATGTGCTTTATTGGCTTATCGTTCCATCACTACCCAAGGAGCTCTTAAGAAATTTGAGTTGCGCACCAAACAACTGTTTTATTTTCTACCTTCTCTTGACAAGCTCTATGCCAACTATTCCATTACAAAAATTGAATGTATTGCTGCTTTAGCATCTTCTCTGAATTTAACAAGTCATGATTTAACAGTTCTCCCTAGCTACCAGGGTGGGCAAAATGCAATTTATCCTTTCCTTTCTATTTTCCATTCAAGGAATAGTGAATATAGTAACTTTCAAATCGCTATTTTAAAAAAATTATTCTTTGTCCATCCACAAATGATGGAGAGACGTTTTATCAGAAATTTCATCAATTTGTGTGTTTCCTTACACTCTTTATTGCCTGAAAGGAAAAACTTATGCGAGAAAATGGCTCAGCTTATATTTTGCGATTTGAATGAGCCTAATCTACAAACCCGTTTTAAGCTTCTACAAAGGCGAGTACTCGAAGTAAAGGTGATTTGTTCTTATCTAAAGACAGATAAAGATTTTGAAAAGTTAGAAGCCTCTATACTCAACTTCATTAGAGGATCTAAGGACTCCTACCAGAACTTAGTAAAAGAGCTAATCTTACGAAAACTCGCTGTGCAAACGGATAATATTGACTCTTTTTATGAAAGATTTATGGAAATCTTCCTACAGTGGGATGATCCTGAGTCAATTTTTAAACTTATTGATAAAATCGAACAAACACATAAAAAGCACCTCCCATTGTTATCTAAATGGATTTTGGCAGTTGCAAATGGGACTGAAGCCTTAACCCAACTGCGGATGCGTCATCCATCAAATCTTGTACATTGGAATGAAATGTCCACCAATAATTTTGCATTTTGGGCGGAGGAATATGTTTGGCCAAAAAATAGATGTCAAGAGGTTCTAGGTATTGTCCCTTACGATCCCACAAAGGCTCAAAGAGACTTAAAGGATGCCCTTAATAGCAAGGATATAGAAATTGACCTTAGAGGAGCTTGTGGAGCTTTCAATATTGAAGAAATGCATGATATTGAAGAGTTTTTAGCTACCTTAAGAAAAAATAAAACAAAAAAGGCAAAGACTCACACTGAAAGCATCAAATTGCTTAAAATTCTTGCTAAACTTCATACATGGGACGAAATCGCTTCAAACCAGCTCAAAATCGTCCTCAACCAAATGAAAGAAATTTTATCAGATGCACAAAAGGAAACTCCTCCTATTCTTACTGAGAAATCTTTTACATTTCTTTCAAATTGGATTGAGAACTCGTTAAAATCCTGTAAGGAACAGCATGCACAAATGAAAATGACTGTTAGGATTACTCAAAATCCTGAAATGATGGCTACGATGGGTGATACGGTTGTTGGCAGCTGCCATGCCATTTCTTCTGACAAGGAGTATCAAATCGGACTTGTAAGTACTTTTACGCATGGTAAAAATAAGCTGGTTATTGCCACTGATGAAGAAGATAATGTGTTAGGGCGAGCAGTCATCAAGTTAGTCTATGATGACAAAAAGAATCCAGCTGTACTATTGGAGCCAGAGTATTTAGGAACGGCATGCAAGCTGGATCTATCCACTATTCAGCAAGTGCTTTTAGGAGCTGTTTATGATTTTTGCGGTGAGCATCACTTACCGTTATTAGTTGGTAAAAAATATTCTTATTATCATGCTACAAAAAAATTCGGACTAAAAGTGACTCAATCGCTGCGTGATTTAGAATCATTGCCTGGCTTATGTTCCATTGAATACGATGATATCCTAGGCGGATTACAATTCTCAGCAATCCTTAAATATTCTAAGGATAATCTTCAAGAAATTACAATTAACTAAAAGTTTTCTTTAAAAAATAAAACTTATTTTTATATCACGTGCTTCTGTAACATTTTGTAATGTAGTTATTTAAGCTAACTCCTTTTATGTGAGCAGCTATAGAGAGTTTTGCATGTAAATCTGGTGGAATTCTCAAATTGAATTTACCTGAGAAAGGCTTATCGGGTTCTTCTTTTCTTTCTTTACAAAAAGCAAGATAATCATTAACGGAGTCCTTAAAAGATTTTTCAATTTCGGAAACAGTCGTTCCTTGAAAAGTGACTACATCTTTTATTCCAAGTACTTCTCCGTGAAAAATTTTGGCCTCGTCATCATATTCAACGTGACCAGTGTATCCTTTGTATTTCATCATGGTTTTATATTACGCTGATGCCCTTTATGCTATTAGTAGTACTAAAAAGTGGTATTAAATGCAAGATGGCATTTAGTATTCAAAAAACCGTATTACTACGAGCTCTTAAATAAGAATTTAGGTATAAGAGTGTACATATGAAATAATTAAGACAAAGTTATGCCTTCGAAAATTCGGGTTTTGACAGACCAAACGATTAATCAGATCGCCGCAGGTGAAGTGATTGAAAATCCTGCTTCTGTCGTCAAGGAACTAGTGGAAAACTCAATCGATGCTGGAGCAAGTGAAATTAGTGTGGAAATACGAGCTGGCGGACGTCAACTTATCCGGATTAGCGATAATGGGTGCGGCATGTCACGCGACGATGCCGTTCTTTGCCTAGAACGCCATGCCACTTCCAAAATTCGCAACCTGGATGATTTGAATGAACTCCATACGATGGGCTTTCGTGGTGAAGCGATACCTTCGATCGCCTCCATCTCGAAAATGACAATCATGACCCGCCCTGAAGAAGATGAAGGTGGAACATTGGTTATGGTTGAAGGTGGAAGAATGTTGTCTTGCGCTCCTGTTGCAAGATCAAAAGGCACAACTATTGAGATCAAATCCCTTTTCTTTAATGTCCCTGTCAGAAAAAAGTTTCAGAAATCCCCTGCCTACGATGTGCAAGAGATTCAGAAAATGTTAAACTTCATCGCCCTGGCAAATCCAAAGATCAAATTCGAATTGATCAACAACGAAGAAATTGTTTTTAAGGCAACACCTTCAAACTCAGAAACACAAATCGAAGCATTAAAAGAAAGGATTGAAGCAGTTTTAGGAACAACTTTTACCCTTGATGCCCTGCCCATTGAACTGGATAAAGGTGATTACCATCTGATCGGATTTTTAGGTTCGCCTTTTCATCATAGGCCTAATCGGACGGGCCAATACTTATTTATAAACAATAGACCGATCCAATCTTCCACATTGGCTTATGCCATTCGTGAAGGTTATGGGATGACATTGCCTCCTAATCGCTACCCTTCTTTTGTAATCTATTTAACGCTGCCTGGAGAAGATGTGGATGTCAACGTGCACCCACAAAAAAAAGAGGTCCGTTTTTCAAGGGAGCAACAACTACGTGAAATGATAATCAAAGGGGTTGAAAATGTTCTTAGCGGATCGGTTCATCCCTTTTTACAAATGACAACAGAAACTGTGGAGCTTCCAGCGTTTGTTCCCGAGCCGATCACTATAGCTGAACCGATGCATATTCCGATGCCTCCACCTTTGCCAAATCCAATTTCTTCATTTACTCCACCCCCAACGCCAAAGCCTGCACCAGTGCAAATGGAAATCCCGCAAACATATATCAGAGGTAATACTTTACCCAATACCAAAGTTTTGGCGATTATTCAGGGTTACGTATTAGTCGATCCTGCATGCTTTCCCAAAAGTCGTGATGGTGGACTATGTTTAGTAGACCCACAAGCAGCACAATCGCGAATAATTTTTGAAAGCCTTATTTCCAAAAATGAGATTCCCGAAACACAATCGCTCCTAGTACCTTACACGGTAGATTTATCTCCATCTGAGTCCAATCTTCTAAGAGCAAAGTTAAATTATTTACAGTCTCTTGGATTCCATGTAAGGGAATTTGGCAACAATACCTTTATGGTGGAGCAGATCCCCATTTTTTTGAAGGATGTGGATGTTGTAAAGCTGATTAAAGAGTTTGTAGCCGAATTTGGGGAAAATAACACAAAAGGGATTCAGCAAGATCTGCGGAGACGTCTAGCCTTGGCAGCATGCAGGATAGCAAAACGAAACAGCGAACACTTAAATGCGGGTTCAGCACAGTTGATAATCGATAAATTATTACGTTGTGACAATCCTTACCAATCTCCGTTTGGAAAACCAACATTGGCTCACATAACTCCTGAAGAACTCGCAGGTAAATTTCAAAGATGACAACTATCAACCGCATTCATAATCTTCAAAATCGTTTAAGTGCCCTAGGCTGTGACGTGTACTTGGTTGAAGATCCCATCAACTTAGAATATTTGACTGGGGCTAAAGTCTCGGCAGGAAAACTCTTGGTGTATAATGACCACGCAACTTTTCTTGTCGATGGACGCTATTTTGAAGATTGCACTAAAAAATGTCCTTGTGAAGTCGTTCTTTACCGTTCTGATAAAAAGCTCGTGGAATATCTCAGAGAGGAAATTAAAACTCTTGGCTTTTCGACTTCCCACACCTCTTACAAAACATTTATAGACCTTCAAAAACAGATGTCAGCTAAATCCATTGATTTGGTTCCTGTGGATGACCCCGTAAAATTTCTGAGAGCAATTAAAAGTAAGGAAGAGATCAAACTTTTAAAAGAAGCTTCTGAATTGGGTTCAAAAGGTTACGACTTTGTTGTTCAAAATCTAAAAGAGGGTGTGACTGAGGAAGAGCTTGCCTTTGGGCTAGAATTCTTCTGGAAAAGCCATGGAGGAAAAAATCTGGCTTTTGAACCGATCATCGCTTTTGGTGCAAATTCATCAAAGCCCCATTATCGGGCAGGCACCACAAAACTAAAAAAAGAGGATATTGTTTTGATCGACATAGGTGTCGTCAAAAGTAGCTATCATTCTGATATGACCAGGACTGTTTTTTTTGGAAAACCTAACTCTAAACTCGAAGAAATTTATGAGATTGTCCGTGAGGCGCAATCTAGGGCATTAAATCTCTGTAAACCTGGAACCACAGTGGGAGAATTAGATGATGCAGCCCGTAAATTTATAAAGGAAAAAGGGTACGGGGAATCTTTCAGCCATGGCTTAGGGCATGGAGTGGGGCTTGAGATCCATGAATACCCTATCATTAGAAATTCTCCAGGAACCAGCGCTATAAAGTTAGAACCTGGAATGGCAATTACCATTGAACCAGGAATCTACCTGCCAGGCATCGGAGGGGTTAGAATTGAAGATCTTGTTGTAATAACCGAGAATGGGCATATGAATTTAACAGATCGCCCTAAGGAATTATTACGATGCTAAGTTTTAGACAAAAAGTATTCTATGCTTACTTGGGAGTATTTATTCTTTTTGTCCTTTTCCTATTCCCCTTTGCCACAAAACTGGTCCACAATCTTGTTCGTAAAGCACTAAATGATAGAGCGACAGAGATTATTTCCAAAATTGAGACAGCAGATAACGATCAAGCATTGATCCGTAAGCTTAAAGATCAACAAGCAGTAATCTTTTTTAGGGTTAGCCTAATCAACAATAATGGAAAAGTGCTGTATGACTCTCATACAAGGCGATTGTTAGGTCCTAAATTTAACAAGGAGTACGTTGTTGACCATCCTGAGGTCTTAGAAGCCTTTGAAAAGGGGGTGGGGTACCACGAAGATTATTCTCAACTATTCGATGAGAAATTTGCCTACATGGCGAAAGCATTTGATTTCCATGGCAAAACTTATGTTCTGCGCACAGCTTTTCCTTTTAAATATGTCAATGAGCTCTCGAATGACTTTATCTATGTCTTTTTAGTTGTTCTGACGTTTGTTCTTTTGATGTTCAGTTTGATGACCTGGTTTATTATCAGCACATTGACAAAGCCCATTCAGGAGATTATCTCAGCTGTTAAACCCTATCAAGAGGGTGAACAAGCACAGCTACCGGAAATTACAATCAGCGGAACAGAAAAGAATGACGACTTTTCTAAGCTCGCAAATACTTTGAACTCACTTTCAGCTAAAGTGCAAAACCAAATCAATTCACTGAGGTCTGAAAGAAATGAAAAAGAAAATCTCCTTGAATCACTTGTCGAAGGTGTGATTGCAGTAGATTCCGATATGAATATGACATTTGCCAACAATGCCGCGCAGAAGCTTATGCACCTTGAAAATAAAGAAATTGTGGGACAACCCTTTCCTGCAGATAAATTGGGACAGGGGCAACGCCTACTTGAAAATAGTCTAAAGCTAGGAATTCCTTTGACTGATGCCATTCTGATCAAAAGCGGCGACCAGGAAATTCACTTGGATATTGTGGCTTCTCCAAAAAAGGATAAATCTGGCGCCCTCCTTGTCATGCAAGATCGTACGGAACACTATAAGATCATCGAAATGCGCAAAGACTTTATTGCCAACGCATCCCATGAGTTGAAAACTCCTCTGACGATCATTCGCGGATTTGCAGAAACTTTGCATGACAATCCCGACTTACCAAAGGATACTTTCTTACAAATTACAGATAAAATTGTTCGCAATTCCCAAAGAATGAGCAATTTAGTGAAAGATCTTTTAACTTTGGCAGACATCGAAAAGTTGCCTGAATCCCGTTTAGTCATTTGTGATATCGCTGACTTAACATTAATTTGTAAGGACCATGTTTTAGAAGCATTTCCAACAGCTAGAGTTGAGATAGAGCTTATGGGTGAAGGACCTTACGAGCTTACTGCCGATCCTAGCCTGCTTGAAATGGCCTTAATGAATTTGATCCATAACGCTGCAAAATATTCCAACCCCCCTGCAGATATTAAGATCACGATAGAAAATAAAGAGAGCTTTATTGAGTGGATCATTTCAGACAAAGGGATTGGAATTCCTGATGAAGCCTTGGAACGGATCTTTGATAGGTTTTATACAGTCAACAGAACCCACTCTCAAAAAATGGGAGGCTCAGGTCTAGGGTTGTCCATCGTGGAAACCATTATCAACAAGCACAATGGCAAGATCACAGTAGAATCCATAGTCGATAAAGGCACCACCTTTACTGTCCACTTACCTACCAATCTTTGAACCATTGAGTTCACGACGGATCTTGCCGCAGGAGGGACCTTGCCGCAGGCCCCTGGAATGCGGTGGCGACCGTAGGGAGCTACCGACTTTGCCCTGACCGCAGGCAATGTTTTCAATTCAAAAACCATAAAATTCAAGTTTATAGTTAGCTCTCCCGCTTATTTTCTTTTAATCTATGTGGACAACAGTTATAAGCCGTTATGTATACAGTACATGTAGGAATTCTATGGCCGTTGACCTTGAAACATTAACTCCAAAGATTAAAGAGGCTTCCATTAAGTTTAAGGAAGCTAAAAATGAGATCGGCAAAGTCATTGTCGGCCAGAAAGAGATGGTCGACACCCTATTGATGGCAATTTTATCTGACGGTCATATTCTTCTCGAAGGTTTGCCCGGCCTAGCCAAAACTTTAGCCGTCACCACTTTGGCCAAAGTGATCCAATGCGATTTCAAAAGAATTCAGTTCACCCCCGATCTTTTGCCTGCAGACTTGATTGGCACAACAATTTACAATCCCAAAGAAGGCACTTTCACTGTCAACAAGGGGCCCATTTTTACCAATATTCTTGTCGCCGACGAAATTAACAGGGCTCCTGCGAAAGTTCAGTCTGCTCTTCTCGAAGTTATGCAAGAACGGCAGGCCACTATCAGCGGCCAAAAATTCTTAACTGGAACCCCCTATTTAGTTCTGGCCACACAAAACCCAATCGATCAAGAGGGAACCTATCCCCTCCCAGAGGCACAGACAGACCGTTTCATGTTTAAAGTCAAAATTGATTACCCTTCCAAAGAGGAAGAAAAATTGATTTTGGACAGAATGGGAACATTAGGTCCAAAACCGGAAGCCAAAGCTGTTTTGGATGCTGAACAGATCCTAAAAGCTAGGGATGTGGTCAACCAAATTTACATCGATGAAAAAATCATTAATTACATCCTTGATATCGTTTTCGCTACCCGTAAGCCTCAAGATTATGGAGTTAACATCAAAGGGCTATTGCAATTTGGAGCCTCGCCTCGTGCAAGTATCGCATTCAAAATTGCTGCCAAAGCCCATGCCTTCTTGGAAGGGCGCGCTTTTGTAACTCCACATGATATTCAGAGCATCGCAAAAGATATTTTACGACATCGCCTTCGAAGGACCTATGAAGCAGAGGCAGAAGATATCTCCACAGAAGAGATTATCAATCGGGTCCTCAAAAAAGTGACCCCTCCTTAAAGCTACTATGCTTACACCAGACATACTCCACAAAATTCGGCGGCTCCAAATCAAAATGGACAAGCTTGCTACGGATTTGCTTGCTGGACTCTACCGCTCCGCTTTCAAAGGGAAGGGGATGGAATTTGAAGAAGTGCGTGACTATCAACCTGGAGATGATGTTCGCAGCATCGACTGGAACGTCACGGCCCGTATGGGACATCCTTACATCAAACAGTTTCGGGAAGAGCGTGAACTTACAGTTATGCTAATGATCGACACTTCCGGTTCAACCCGTTTTGGCACACAAGGTGAGCTTAAAAGTACCATTATTGAGGAAATTGGAGGTATCCTTGCCTTTTCCGCTATCAAGAATCAGGACAAAATCGGGCTGATTCTGTTTTCAGATCAAGTGGATCTTTATATTCCTCCCAAAAAAGGGTCAAGACATGTATTAAGGATTATTCGTGAAATTTTGGTCAGGAAATCCAGCGGAAAGAAAACGGATGTTGCGAAAGCACTTTCCTATTTTGGCAAAGTTCAAAAGCAAAAAGCGATCTGCTTTTTGATCAGTGATTTCATCACATCCGACTTTTCTAAGCCCTTAGCTCCTTTAGCAAAAAAACATGATATGATTGCTATCAGGATTTTTGATCCTCAAGAGGTCAGAATCCCACCCATGCATCTTGTCACTTTCAGAGACCTTGAAACAAGAAAAATGGCTGTCGTGGACACGGGATCGTCTTCGCTCAGAGACAGTATGGAAGCATTGGCGAATGAAAAAAAAGAAAATTTCTCAACTACATTCAAAAGAATGGGAGGAGACTGGATCGATATTGCCACTGATCAGCCCTATTTGCTAGTTCTAAGGAAATATCTGAAAGGGAAACATAGGAGCCCCTTACCATGACACCTGAACAGATCGAGCCTCAACCGTTGCTGCCCCTTTCAGGCCATGTACCCATGGCACCTTATAAAAAACATCAACCGATGAGCCTGCAGGAAAAAGAACAATTCCGTGACAGGGTGGCGGATGATTCGGTTCCTTGGGGGTCTTTATTGCTTGTGCCAGTTTTTGCAATTGTATTGCTACTCATCCTGTTAAAACTTAGACGGACTTAGACCCATGTTGTAGCATAAAATTCAAATGTTTTGTATGCTGGCACTACTCCAAAGGTGGATTATGCAATGGCTTGAGGATTACCAGCTTTTTCTTCTAGACTTCGACGGACTCCTCGTGAACACAGAAGAATTGCACTATTTAGCCTATAAAGAGATGTGCAAAAGAAGAAATATCGACCTTACCTGGTCATTCGATAGATATTGCCAAAATGCCCATTACAGCTCCGATGTTTTTCGTATTCAGATTTATCAAGAATTTCCTGAACTAGAAAAACAAGAGCCCCATTGGCCAAATCTCTACGAAGAAAAGAAGCAGATCCTTATAAAATTTATTGAAAATAACCAGGTACAACTCATGCCTGGCGTAAAAGAATTTTTGAATATCCTCTTGGCATTTGAAAAAAATCATTGTGTTGTCACAAACTCACCCGATGCTGTCATATTAAAATTAAAAGAGCAAATCCCCGAACTTCGTACAATTCCTCACTGGTTGACAAGAGAATCCTACACCCACGCAAAACCCCATCCTGAATGTTATATTAAAGCTGTAGAAATGTATTCCAAGCCTAATGAACGGGTTATTGGTTTCGAAGACTCCCCGCGCGGAATGAGGGCACTTATGGGTGCAGGCGTTAAAGCCGTAATGATCACAAAAGCACACTATCCTGAAATCCAAGAATTTCTTTCATTAGGTGCATTACATTTTGATTCCTTAAAAGAAATTTATTTAATTTAAACTCTTTGAAGATTAATTTTTTAAGATCGAATTTGAAATATACAAAAATAAATTTCTTTCTTTATCAATTTGTTAGTCAAAGTGCATTTTTTTGTTAGTCAAAGTGCATTTTTATTTTCATTTCTAGACGCATTTCAAAGTGATATTTTAACTTATCTTTCGATAAAAACCATTGAAAAAGAAAAGCATGAAATGGCATGATGATTACCTAAATCAAATGAATGGTGACACCAATGTCAATAGCAGTTCATCAGGCAACAAAAGACGATACAAGTGTTTTAGATGATATTTCAAAAGTAGGTTCAAAAGCACTTCAGGGTTTTGAAACAACTTCAAAGTTAATTAGCGAAGTTTTGTCTACTGCTGATGGCTTGGGATATGTGCAAGAGCTTATTAAAGCTATTATAGGCACTTTACCAAACCCTAAAGACCATATCGGGGATTGGTCACAACGTAAGATCGATATTATCACGAACACGAGCAAAACTTTAGGTTACTTCTCTACTTTCTTAACATCCGCTACAGTTTTGTCTGACATCGCAGGATGGTTCGTACCAGACGATAAAGACCGTTACCAATATCAAAGAAAACCTCAGCATATTTTCAAGAAGGTATTCTGGAACCTCGCTCACTGGGTAGACCTCATTGTCGACTTTAAGAATTTGGGAATCATTAAATCCTCTACAACTGCAGATGCCGCAATGAGAATCATTGGAATGATCGGTTCTTGCGCAAGGATTGTTGCTAACGCTTCAGAAATTTTCATCAGTATCAAAGCGATCATCAGATCTCATCACAAAGAAAAGTCCTACGATCTTAGTCAAAAAAGATGGAAGCTTTTTGCTACCGAGACATTGAAAAGAGATGGCACTATGACCTTCGAGAAATGGATAGCCTTCTGCCAAGCTAAAATTGATGGTAAAGGCGATGATCTTGCTGGTGCGAAGGGGCAGAAAGGGGATGACTTTAGCCATATTAAGGGCTGGGCCGAGAAATTAAAAGATCGCAAGGCTGAGCTTGTTGCTAAAGGATACACTCAAGAGAAGATTGATGCTGATTCAGAAGTTAAATCTATAACAGAAAAAGTATCCTACTGGAAAAAAGCGCATACAAGTATTAAGAATTATACAGCTCAAGTCAATGCTGTTAAAGATGATCCTATTGAGTTCAGCCGTCGATGCCAAAAACTTAGAAATACTTTGGTCTATTTTGCAAGTAATAACCGTGATAATAGATGCGGCAAAGGAATTCAAATCCAAAAAGATTCTAGAGTTAGGGAATTGCTCAATATTATCTTGAGCTCAACCGTTATTCTCGGTTTGGCTTTGACAATTTCAGTACAAGCGACAGGAGCGCAGTCTTTCTTTGGATTGACAGGAAAAGCTATTCCGAAGTTGGCGATTGCATTGCCGGTCATTACTTGTACGATTGATTTGGTCAACTATGTTGTCTGCAATCTTTTCATGAAAAAGACACCGCTGAAAAAAGCTGGCAACGTCGGAGCTCTCACTTTTGACGATGTTCCGCGCAAGCCGGTGGATGACAGATCAAAACGCAATGGAGTACCTCCAGTTCTTCGTACAGGTGGAGTTCTTGAGCCCGTGCGTCCTGGAACAGATCCATTAAATGCTGAATTACTTGTAAGCTAGTACAAACCTATTTTTGCGCGAAGCGCCCTGGAATGCGGTGGCGACCGGAGGGAGTTGCCGCCTTTGCCCTGACCGCAAGCAACGTTTTCAATCTCAAAAACCATTGTTTAGTATAAACTTGCGGTTCAAAAAGCTTTTCCTGCGGTCAGGGCAAAGGCGGTAGCTCCCTCCGGTCGCCACCGCATTCCAGGCTGCGGGCACAGCAACTCCAGGGCGCAAAGCGCAAGCAACAAATACGCTTGTACAACAACTGTTCCCTCTAATAATGGACTTGGACTAGAAATAGGCCTTGAGGTGGCGCTGCCATGCCGGCTTGCCGCCGGTCTTTTGCTGCAAAGAGCTCGTCAATGGACTCTACAGTTCTTTTTTCCCGGGCAACCTCTATCAACGTTCCCACAATATTGCGCACCATCTTGTAAAGAAAACCATCCCCTTCAAATTCAAGGCGTATCCCCCCCTTTTCCGGCACAATATCAAGCCTATACAGGGTTCTCACTGGATCTTTAGCTGCACTTCCTTCATCCGCTTCGTTTGCAAAAGATGTGAAATCGTGAACTCCCAAAAACTTTTTCGCCCCCTGTTTTAATTTTTCCAAATCGATCCTTCCACGCACATGCCAACGGTAAAGTCTAAGAAAAGGGTCCATCACTTCATCCAAATAGAGATGGTAATAATAGATTTTCCCTTTAGCACTATACTGAGCATGAAAATCAAGAGGGACATGTTCACAACTATTTACCCTAACTTCTGCTGGAAGCATCCCATTTAAACTTCTAAGTAATTTATGAGCATCCACAGGATTCTCACATTTGAAATGTGCCACCTGACCTAAAGCGTGAACTCCAGCATCCGTTCTTCCCGATCCGATCAATTTCACTTCCTCTTTCAAAAAGATACGGAGCTTTTCTTGGATGATCGGTTGAATTCCCAAAGCGTTTTCTTGAATCTGCCATCCATTAAATTTTGTACCATCGTAAGCGATGGTCAGTTTATAGTTCTGCATGGCTTATGAATTGATTAGCGACATGGAGGTCTTCTGGGGTCGTGACCTTCAAATTTTTATAGCATCCTTTAACAATTTTTACTGGTGCTTTGATCAGTTCAGCAAAAGAGACGTCGTCAATTACTTCGAGATTGTTTTCTTTTGCGTATTCGAGCCCTTTGAATAATAGTTCCTTTCTAAGAACTTGAGGCGTTTGGATTTCCCAAATCTGAGATCGGTCCAATGTAGCCTCTACAAACCCTTCTGGATCAGTTTTTTTTATTGCAAATTTTAATGGAACAGCTAGTGTCGCAGCGCCCCAATGAATAGCTTCTGAAACCACTTTATCAATGTCTTCTAACTTTATCAGAGGACGTGCTGAATCATGAATACAGATGTATTCAGCGTCCGTAGTCACAGCTTTTAAACCACTTTCCATAGAATCTTGTCTTCTTTTTCCAGGAGATGCGAAAGTAGTTTTTACTGTTTTTGACTTAAATAGTTTTGCATACTGCGGATCGCATACCACGACAATCTCAGAAACATAGGGCAGCCTTTCAAACAATTCAAAGCTGTGGATCGCCAAAGGTTTATCTCGAAGAGGAAGAAACTGTTTAGGTATAACTGACTGCATTCTTGTTCCGGAACCGCCTGCGAGTAAAATGACGACAATTTTCTCTTGAACTTTCATCACGATTCCTTCTTAAGAGTGGCAAGCATCAGCTCTGGGGGTGAAAACCATCTGAATTTCATTACACCGCCCACTCCACGATTTACATAAATCCATTTCCCCTCTCTTTTGTATAACCCTTTGTAAAGGGAGCGATCTTCTAAAAGAGTAAACTTCTTCCACATCCATGGCAAATTAACCTGCCCTCCATGGGTATGCCCACTTAAAATCAATTCTCCCGGTCTTCCTAGGATTTTCTTAATCCCATCAGGATTATGGACCAAAATTAATCCTGGATACTTAGGATCGTAATTTTTATAGGCTTCCTCAGGTACACTTTTGTCTAACATGTATTCACCCAGTCCACATACATTTAAAAAAGTTCCTTTTACTGGAATGACTTTATTTTCATTATGCAATAGAGTCAGCGGAGTGGACTTGAGCAATTCTACCAGATCCTCCTGAAAACCAACAGCTTTTGCTCTATCTGTTACCTTTCCCGTGATGACCCTATCTTGAAGCAGAGCTTTAAAACCTCTTCCAATAATGGACCCGGAGGAATCAATAATGTCATAATTTCCTTCGGGACTTACTGAGACAGGCTTGTCGTAATCATGATTTCCAAAGATGGCAAAGCTGCCATAAGGAGCTTCAAATTGATTTAAAGTTTGCAACAACCGCTTCTCATCATTAAGCTTTCCGTAACAGATAAAATCTCCAGTAAAAACCAAAATATCAGGGGCTAACTTTTTAATTTTTTTGGATAGCTTATCTAAGAAATTTTGTGAAACTTGTGAGCTTAGGTGTAAATCTGAAATTTGAAGTATACGCAACCCATCTAGCTCTTTTGGCAAATTCTGGATTGGGAAATCTATCTTTGTTGTTGTTAGCATGTTGGGTTCAATAAACCGAGGCCAAATCCCGATAATGGAGACACAGCACCAAACATCCCATAGATTTTCAAAGAGCGATTTTTTCATGTTTTCAGGATACATGAAGAATGAAAGAAAGGAAAGAGTGAAGGATGAAGGATGAAGGATGAAGGATGAAGGATGAAGGATGAAGGATGAAGGATGAAGGATGAAGGATGAAGATCCTAGAATAGGATTTATTTTTTCTAGTTTAATGTGTCAAGTAGTTTAAAAAATTTTATCTTTCATCCTTCATCCTTCATCCTTTGATTTTAGCGATGAGCGTATTCTGGTGAATCTTTTAAGTGTTTGGAAACTTTGCTAGTCATTTTGAACATATCAATTGAAGCTGAAGATCCAAAAACTTTTGCAAGTTTGCTGTCTGGATTAATATTGCGTTTGTTGCGAGTATCTTGAAGCTTATGCTTTTTAATGTAATCCCACAATTTCTTAGTCACTTCAGTACGGGCCATTGGTCCGCGTCCTACGATTTCTGCCAGCTCTTCGCTAACATGAACCGGTTTCATAAAGGCGGAAGGTTTTTTTTCTTTAGTCATCTTCGACTCCTTTGGGGTTTAGCCTTAGTTGATAACCTTATTGAATTCCAAGGATTCGCTCCTTGTCTTCCCTATGGTAGCACGTTGTAATCCCCCAGCAATTTAATAGTCAACAGGCATTTATCGGTGTTGTAAAAAAGAGGGTCGGCATGGCACCCTAAAAATTAAATGATGTTTGATCAATTTCTAGAGAATTTTATTATGACAAATAAACAACTTCAAAGTATTAATGATCAAATAGTTAAGTATTCAAAATTAAAATCTGCATACCAAAAAAACTTAACTTTAGAAGATAGAATCTTACTGCTAAATCAGCAGAATGAACTGATTGAGTTTCTAAGTAACAATCCCTCTGTAAAAAAATGGATAGATCAGCTCCAGGGTGAAGATCAGCTAGCAATCAAGGCTCTTTTAGCAATCGGACAAGGCCCGCAAGTATTCTACAACATTAATGAAATTTCAGATGACACTAAACAAAGCCTTCTTGCCCTTTTAAAAGAGATAGAGCAGTTTTACAATCCTATTGGAGGGATCATAGGCTATCATGTGTCCTTTTTAGAGCTTCTGCAAGCCCAAAACAGCGCTTCGAACACTCTTGATGATGTTAAATACTTCAAACCTGAAGGTGTTCATCTCAATCAACAAACTCCTGATGTCCATAAAGCTGTGCGTTGGGGAATCGAAACACTGCCGCAACTTTCGGAAATCTATGTGGTTGGAGGTGCTGGTGACCGTTTACAATTAATTGAAGAGGCCACTGGTAGGCCTCAACCGGCGGGTCATTTACCTCTGTTAGGAGAAAATCTTTTTACTCTGTTGATCCAAGACCTACAGGCACGTGAATTTCTCTATTTCAAACTCTTTGGAAAGCAGCTAGAAACACCGATTGCAATGATGACTTCCCACGAAAAAGAAAATCATATGCAGATTTTGAAACTATTCGAGGGATTAAATTGGTTTGGACGTTCCAAGCAAAATTACTCTACATTTATACAACCCTTAGTCCCTGTCATTACAACCGAAGGTTATTGGGCCGTGAATGCACCAGGTGAACTTTTTCTCAAACCCGGTGGTCATGGTGCATTATGGAAGCTTGCTCATGATAAAGGCGTTATTGATTGGCTGAAAAAACTTGCAAGGTCCAAAGCTTTGGTTAGGCAGATCAATAACCCTGCTGCAGGAATAGATAATGGGCTTTTAGCGTTATGTGGGATTGGCATTCATGATAATAAAGGTATGGGTTTCGCTTCGTGCGATCGTAGAATCAATTCACCTGAAGGAATGGACATACTGATAGAAAAGAAAACGCGAGATGGATTCGATTATGGAATTACTAATATTGAGTATACTGACTTTGCTAGTAAAGGGATAAACGATGTTCCTGATACCTCTGGCGGTGAGTTTTCCATTTTTCCTGCAAACACTAATATTCTTTTTGTGGATCTACCCTCTGTTATGGAGGCATTAAAAAAAGTCCCTATTCCAGGTATCTTGGTTAATTTAAAAACAATGTGCACCTCACTTTCAAAAGATGGCAATCTTGAAGAAGCTCAAGGAGGCAGGCTTGAAAGCACAATGCAAAATATTGCAGATGGCATGTTCGATCATTTCAAACAAAAGATGAAGCCTGAAGAACATAAAAAGCTAAAAACTTTCCTCACTTATAACAAAAGAACTAAAACAATTGTCACAACCAAAAAAGCCTATGCACGGGGCGAGTCGTTCCATGATACTCCACCTGGTTGTTACTATGAGCTCCATCAGAATTACGAAGAACTTTTGAAAGACTACTGCGGTTTTACCCTTCCCCCTTTGGGATACCCTGAAGATACTTTAAAACCTCAAGGATTGGGTTTTAGCTTTTATTATCATGCCGCTTTGGGTCCTCTTTGGAGCATCATTCAGCAAAAAATTAGTGGGGGTGTGTTATCTCCAAGATCAGAACTCAGTCTTGATATCGCTGAGATTGAAATCAATAATCTTATTCTATCAGGAAGTCTACTCATTGAAGCAGAGAACATTTTAGGGTCAAAAGATCAAAACAAACAGATCAAGTACAACGATAACAATGGAAAGTGCACTCTGATCAATGTTCAAGTCCATAACAAAGGGATTAAGCCCGACCCTTCCAACATTTATTGGAAAAATAAAGTCCAGTATGCTGAAGCAATGAAAATCTATATCCATGGATCGGGTGAGTTCTATGCTGAAAATGTAAATTTTGAAGGCAATTTGGAAATTAATGTTCCAGATGGTGTGAAAATCACTGCTTCAAATAAAGAGGGTAAATTGCATTTTAAAGAGGAGAAAATAACGAAGCCTACGTGGAATTGGAAATATCACTTTGATGAAAATGACCAAATCATACTAAAAAGGGTCGAAAACAAATAGGCTGCTCTATGTGGTACCGATTTTTCAAAGATTATCCTCCCGACACTCCCCAGATTCAAGACCCTGTCCAACCAGGTGATGGAATAATTGGTTGTGAGATGCACGAGATCAATGGATGGGGCGATGAGTTATATGAAAACCTTCCTAAACTGCCACCATCTCCTTATCCAGCTAAACCCCAGGACATTACCAAATGACGCAAAAGGGAACTCATACCTGGGATATTGTGATAAGTTATCATCGCTGTCCTGAATGCGGCTACATTTTTGAAAACAGAGATAATTGGCAAGCGATGAAGAAAATTTCCCAAAAGAATTTGCAATGTCCAAGGTGCAAAAAGGAATTTATAGATAAAAAACCTCTGCGGAATAATTCACTGCCTTTTTTTGGAGAACCTGAAAAAGCTGACTTTGATTGGAGTTAAGTCAATGCCTTTAAAATATGAACTACCAGATCCACGTGAAGAGGCAATTGCCATTGATACTTTGGAAAGATATTCGGGTTCCCCAGCCTCTGAATTTCAGCCTTACATACTGCTTACAAATTTTCCAAAATATGTTGTTCAATTTGCTGAAGAGCGCGGCGTTCCCATTATTGAAGGATCGATGTTTAAAGTAGCGCACAGTCCT
The DNA here is from genome assembly GCA_039806825.1 of Parachlamydiaceae bacterium. Lineage (GTDB taxonomy): Bacteria > Chlamydiota > Chlamydiia > Chlamydiales > Parachlamydiaceae > JBDHQB01. The sequence goes on from JBDHQB010000004.1 coordinate 105,827, forward strand.
AAAGATAAGATTACAATTTTGGACTTCAAAATCGGATCACCTGCTGCAGCTCTTGTAATTGATCTAATCGCATTTTTGCCGATTAAGGCCGGGCTTCTTTTGGGTATGTGCGGAGGCTTGCGCAAACACTACACAATTGGCGATTACTTTATTCCTGTTGCTAGCATTCGTGGAGAAGGAACCTCAGATTTTTATTTCCCTCCACAAGTTCCAGCATTGGCAAATTTTATGGTGCAAAAGGTGTGCTCAGAGGTATTGGACAAAGAACATATCTTGTACCATATTGGAATCACTTATACGACGAATAAGAGATTTTGGGAGTTCAATAAGGATTTCAGACACTTATTGGAGGTGACAAGGCCTCAAGCGATCGAGATGGAGTGTGCAACACTATTTATGGCGAGCTACAAGAATAAGTTTCCATTGGGAGCGCTTCTGCTCATTTCTGATTTGCCACTAGCACCCAATGGAGAAGGAATTAAAACAAAAAAAATGTCCGACGGTGTTTACGCAAAGCATACTGCTGAGCATGTCAGCAAAGGGGTGGAAATCATCAAAGCCCTTGATGAAGCGATTAAACACAATACAAAAGGGGTCTACCGAGGAACACGCCGCCGTTTCGAAAACGTCAACTAGTCCGTGGAGTTATTTTTCTAATTTATAGAGTTCATGGAGAAGACAATACTTGCTCGCCATAGCAAGCAAATAAAAATGATGAAATGGTTTTTTTTGATCTAATTTTTCATTTAAAAACATCATCTTAATTTTCAAGATCGTCTCAACATTTTTAAGAATTATCGCTTTCATTTCCTTTGGATTTTCTTGAATTTTCTTTTCAAGTTCCCAGAGGTCTTTAAATATTCCTGGATCAGCTTCAGCAGCTTTTAATATTTTAGCATCTTGGGAATCTTGACATGAATTTCCTACTGCATCTTTCGCAAGGGCAGGTAATTTTGGCACTAAAACTAAAGCGTTCAATCTTTTTTCTTTGAGGTTTTTTTGAACATGTTCTGATTCCGGATGCGATGCACCTGCTAAAACAATTGGAACATTTCTTAATCCATAAGACTTCATGACGGCTTCACAAAATGCTTCATTCCTTTTCTGATTGTTGAGATCCATCATCATTCGTGAATAATTGATTGTATTTTCGGTTTCATTTAACAAAAGCTGTATAACCTCTTTTCGAGAAACATTTTTTGAAATTTGGAAATTTGTCTTGGAGGCAAATGAAGGTATCGGTGTATCTTTGCATTCTCCTTTCATGTAGTCGTGAAGTACTTTCTTATATTGAACGTAAATATTAGGAAAATTTGATGACTTGAAAAAAGCCGCATTTATAGCACACAAAAAGAATAAGCTTCCTTTAACAGGAGCAATCCACTTCTTGTCAGTATCCCAAACTTTTATACAACTCTTAACATTCCTTTTCGAATAGGGAATTTGCTCGTTCGAAGCGACTTCACAATAAATTTCGTGCACGCTTGGATTAAATATGAGATCTACAAAGCTGGAGTTTACCTTTCTATGAAGATCTGACATATGATATTCGCCAATTAAGAATGCTCTAACTTTCAAAAAACTTATCGGATCTAATGTAGAAAATGATCCAATGATTTTTAGATTGTATTTTTCTTGGATATAACTGCAGACTTTTTTTGCAATTTCACCTTGAATTGCAGCATCACGAAATTGACGACAAGTTCCTAAAAAAGCTGCTTTATCTGCATCGGCTACATAAGGATAAAGCAACCTTGAAACTGATAAAAATGTTGCCATTAGTTTATTATCCTTTTTTGAACAATCTCCTTTTCAACAAAAAGCAAATAAAGGAAGGCGTCAGCCATTGTGTAGACATAGTGAATAAGTAAAGGTTTTTCTAAATCGATCCTCATTATGCGTTCTTTCATTCCTTGCAACAGATTAAAATGGGTTATAAAGGCTTTTCTTTTCTCATCGGTAGTTTCCAAATCTTCTATAATTTTTCTTAGGTCGAGGAATTCATAGAATTCAGGACATTCTGCCTTTATTAAATCTAATTCACTTTCACCTTCGGAATTTTTGGGAACTAAACTCAAACCTGCAACATCAAGTATATTAAAGAGGCAATAAATGCTTGTGTCAGTGACATGATCACTGCCAGCTACCACTAGAGGAAATTGCTTAGATTTTATCGTTTCTTTTACATGGCTGCATAAAGATTGATTTCGATTATCATTTACACTCATCACTCGATCATAAAATTCTGAATCTATGTCCGTGAGTTCATTGTAAAGTTGGGTAACGATAGAATCTTTCATTTTTTCTGAAGGCTCTTGACCATAACTTTCCATTAGATGGACTGGAAAGATTTCTGGGTTTAGATTTTCTGAATTTGGAAATCTTGATCTGTTATTTTGAAAGCTCTGTAAGAATTTGGGAAAATTGAATTGACTACCTTCACATGAATCGAAGTAGGCCCTGATATTTCTGAAACAAGTCAGGAGCAAAAATTTGTAGGGATCTGTCCAACTTTTATCCAAATCCCATGTGCTAGTTGATTTACGAACTTTTTCATCAGCATAGATAATTTGCGCGTCACATCCTGACTCTGTGAAAAGTCTTGTAGTTGTGGGGTTGAATAACATCTCTACTAAGACTGAATTGATCCTTCTGTGCCTATCAATTAAGTGATTTTCTCCCACTAAGATTGCCTGAACCCTTAGGAAAATAAAAGGATCCAAAGGTGATAAACTAGAGGATGAACTACAATTTATTTCATAATTTGCATGTATGAATTTACAGACCCTTTTACATTTTTCAGCGAGTTCTGAAGCATCCTTCAAAGTTCGACAAGTTGTATGAAAGGATCTTTTTGAATTTACATCTGTTAGATGCAAATAAATGTTAACTAAACAGCTATTTTGTAGATCAACTAAATTATTATTCATTTGTTATAATAAATTAAATTTTAAACTATTATAACAAAGAAAATTCAACTTTTGATTAATAAATAATTAAGATTTATTAAAGACAAACTTTTGAAATTGCTTAGTTTTGAATTTTGAATTCTTTGCGAAGGAGGGCTAGAAGCTTTGTCTCGAATTGATCAGGATCGGGAGGAAGGGACCATAGCATTTTACGAGTTTCAGTGCCCTTGCCAGTCATTTTTTCAATGATAAGGACCCTTTTCTCTGTTTTAAGTAGGGTAATTCCGTTCAGGGCTGAAAAGACACGGACTCTGGTAAAGCGATAAAGCCATTGCGCGGGAACTGGAGGGGGCCCAAAACGATCCTGAAGTTCCTCCCATATAATATCTACGTCCTCAAAGCTCAGGCATTCCCCTAACCTTTGATAAATCTCCATTCGCAAACTGACCTCATTGACATATTCTTCAGGTAATCTGGCATCAATTGGAATTTCCATCCTTGTATCTGTTAAATGCTTTGGAGCTTTACCTTGAAGGGTCTGAATAGTCCTTTTGAGCATTTTGCAGTAGAGATGGAATCCTACTGAAGATACATGTCCGGACTGTTCTGTCCCGAGAAGATTACCCGCACCACGTATTTCGAGATCTCGCATCGCAACCTTCATTCCACCCCCATATCCTGAAGCTTCTGCCAATGCATTAAGTCGCTTTCTGGACATTTCTGGGAGAACTCTCAAGCTAGGCACTAAAAAGTAAGCATAGGCCCTTCTGTTCCATCTGCCTACCCTGCCACGCATTTGGTAAAGATCAGCAAGTCCAAAACGATCTGCGCGATCGATCAAGATAGTATTCGCATTCGGGATGTCAATTCCGTTCTCAACAATTGTTGTGGCCACCAAAATATCGGCTCTACCACTTTTGAAAGCGTGGAAAACAGAATCGATCTCGTCAGAACTCATTTGTCCATGACCCACCACTATTCTTGCTTGTGGAAGCAATTTCTGAAGTCTATTAGCCATATCAAAAATGGTTTCTACCCTATTATGAATAACGTACGCTTGCCCATCTCTTGCCAATTCTCGCATCAACGCATTTTTGAAAACTAAATCTTGCGGTTCAGAAATGATCGTTTTGATAGGTAAACGATCTTGAGGAGGTGTATTGATCACAGACATATCTCGAGCACCCACCAAGGACATATAAAGTGTTCTCGGGATAGGTGTTGCAGATAAAGTTAAACAGTCGACTCCAACTTTAATCTTTTTCAAATGCTCTTTGGCTTTGACTCCAAAACGTTGTTCTTCATCAATGATGACTAATCCAAGATCTTTGAAGATGACATCTTCGCTAATGATCCGATGGGTCCCAATAAGAATATCAATCTGCCCATTAGCTACTTTTTCAAGAGTATCTCGAATTTCCTTTGGCGTTCTGAAACGGGAAACTACACCGATACGTACCGGAAAATTACCCATCCTTTCGGTGAAATTTTCATAGTGTTGCATCGCTAAAACAGTTGTCGGAACGAGAACAGCAACTTGTTTATTTCCATCTGAAACTGCTTTGAAAGCTGCACGCATGGCAACTTCAGTTTTGCCATAACCTACGTCTCCGCAGATCAACCTATCCATCGATTGTGAATTTTTCATATCCTCTTTAATGGAGGCTATGGCATCGAGCTGATCTTCTGTTTCAATAAATGGAAAATCCTCTTCAAAATCATGCAACATATTGGAATCATCAGGATAGGCGAAACCACCTTTCACCGAGCGCTTTGCATACATATCAAGAAGTTCAGCAGCATATCCTAAAATCGCATGCTGAGTTTTTTCTTTGGTAATCCGCCATCTGTTGCTTCCCAGTGCGTGCATTTTGGGAATTTCTTCTCCCGATCCAATATATTTGCTGATGAGATAAGCTTGATTGAGTGGAACGTAGAGCTTGGATTGTTCAGCATATTCGATCTGGAAGTATTCATTAACAACCCCTTGATGGTTCGGTTTTTTCTCAAGTCCCAAAAATTTACCAATACCGTTGTTCAAGTGAACAACGTATTCCCCTGGAGTTAGGTCATAGACTTCTGAAGGGGGTGTATGGAAAGTGCTTCTTTGCTTTTGACGTCGAATTTTGTAGCGATGGGTAATCTCTGTCATGGGTAAAATCACCCATTCCAAGTCCCTTAATACCATTCCAGTTGAAAGATAGCCTAATTTATAATGGGTATGCTTTGGCGTTCTGATCATCCGGTCCATGATCATTTTTTGGAGATGTTCTTCCTCTACTTCAGAGGAACAGAGAAAATAGAGTTGTGCTTCAGTACCCACCAATCGTTCAACGCCTTTTAAGATGTCTTCTCCAGTCGTTTCTTCTAAATCGGGACAAAGGTACTCTCCGACGGTAGCAAAAGGATGCCTCCATCTGCCAGCTTTTAATTGCCTATTGAACATTTCAAATTCTATAGAAATGATTGGAACAGTATCGGAGTAAAAGTTCGTTGATTTACGATCGGTAAACTTGATGTCGGAAAGACTTTCGATGGGAGTTTCGGTCCAATAGATTTTTTGCAGCGGTTCAATCCTTTTCAGAAAATCCTCAATGGAACTAACCCCTTTCCCAGTTACACCCACCCCACTTAATAAAGTCGCATAGCGATCTTCAAGGGCTGCAATATCATCCATGATGATGAGAACATTATTTCCCAAATAATCGATGATGTCCCCAAGTTCAGAAGTTTGTTGAATAAGTTCAAGCTCACGTGCTGGCATGAGCATAATCTTATCTTCCGCAGGCCGTATTGATTTTTGACCAATAGGATCGTAAATACGAATGGTCTCAAGCTCATCTCCCCAAAAATCCAGTCGAAACGGTTCAGGAGAAGAGACTGGAAACACATCAATGATTCCTCCGCGGACAGCAAACTCCCCTTTGTCTGATGCGACAGCTGATCTTTGGTAGCCCATATCCGTGAGTTTCTGAATGAGCTCATCGAACGGAAATTTCATCCCTACCTTTATTTCAAGACGCATGGAATCGAATTGTTTTGGAAGGATGAGCTTTTGCAAACAAGCTTGCAAGCTACTTAAAATGATGCTTGGTTCGTTGCTTTTGTAGATATCGCTTAAAACGTTGTAGCGGTCTCCTACTATGTCTGGGCTTGGGGGAATATTTTCAGCTGGAAGTGTTTCCCAAGCAGGAAAGTCTATGCAGGGTCTTTCGCTAAAGATTGGAAAGTCATGGAAGAGCCTAGCCTCTTCTTGCCCAGCCCCTGTGAGTATAAGGACATGTTTTCCAGTAACCTTTTGTGCGATGGAGGCAACTAAAGCTTTAGGCGCATTCCAAAGTTCTTCAATCAAAAGGGTATCGCCCTTGCGCAGTGCTTGCGCAAGCTCTTGCAATTTTGTGCTCTCTAGCAGTTGTTCTAACACAACCCTTCCCATCCCTCGAATTTTAAAGCTTGTGAGTACAATCCAAAATTAACCACGGAGTGCACGGAGAAAAAACAAAAAAATAGGGATAGCTAAAAGGGATTTTTATATACCCCTTAATTTTTGTTCTTTCTCCGTGCACTCCGTGGTTAATTCCAGGGGTAGCCACGAAATCTATACGGCTAATAAATCGCGAGCCTTCGCAAGGGCTTCACCCATTTTGTTGGGAGCTTTGCCTCCAGCTTGGGCGCTGTCAGGTTTGCCTCCGCCGCTTCCTTCGATAACCGGAGCGATTATTTTCACAATATTCCCAGCATTGACCCCTTTTGCAGTCCATTCAGGTGTCACACGGACAATCACTTGGCATTTATCTGCGGCAACACCCCCTAAAACTAGAACACCTGACTTCATTTTTTCGGTCAATCCATCGGCCAGCATTTTCAATTCATCGGGAGCCATAGCCACTTCAGCAAAAAGAGTGGGTATACCTTTAACTTGTTCAACCTTAGTCAACAAGCTATCCACTACTCCGTTCAGTTGCCCTTGTTTTAGCTCCTTCATCATTTGAGCTAGCTGCTTATTTTCTTCCTGAAGCTTTTCAATCCTCTCAGATACTTTTACAGCTGGAATTTTTAGAAGAGCAGCAAGTTTCTCTAATGTATTCTCAGATTCACGAGCAAATTTTTCCGCTTCTGGCCCTGTGACAGCTTCAATTCTACGAACTCCTGCAGCAATACTTCCCTCTTTTGCAATCCGAAAGTAACCAATATTCCCTACGCTTGAAGTGTGTGTTCCTCCACAGAGTTCCTTGGAGTAATCGATATCGATAACCCTGACGACAGACCCATACTTTTCACCAAAGAATTGCTTAATATCTTCACGTTTGCGTGCAGTTTCATATTCCAATTCATAAGCTTTGACAGGAAGATTTTCACGGATCTTAGCATTGACCAAATCTTCAATGGCACGAATTTCCTCTTGTGTTAATGCTTTGTGATGGCTGAAGTCAAAACGTAAACGCTCAGCATCTACAACAGATCCCGCTTGTTTAATGTGTTGTCCTAATACTTCGTGCAAAGCCCAGTGCAGAAGATGGGTAGCAGTATGATTGTTTTGGATTCTTTGACGGCGCGAAAAATCGATTGAAGTTTTAACCTTATCACCTACTGTGATTTTCCCTTTTAATATTTTTCCAACATGAGCACTCACCCCTTTGAAAGGTGCCACGGTATCTTGAACTTCAAAGTCTGCCAAGTTGGATGTGATCTTTCCTTTGTCTCCAACCTGTCCACCCATTTCCGCATAGAATGGAGTCTCATCCAGAATTATCATCCCCTCTTGCCCTTCCATAATGCTATCCACGAAGGTGTTATTTATTACTATCCCAGTAATGATTGCTGCCGATGCATTTTCTGTGTAACCCTTAAATTTCGTCGTTCCTTCCTTAGCCACAAAAGATTCAAAAAGATTTTCTGAAGCGATCTGTTTGGTGGTCTTAGCAACACCTCTTGAACGTTCTTTTGCTTCAAGTTCTAAAACATTGTATCTATCCGTATCCACTGTCAAGCCAGCGTCTTTTGCTAGCAAAAGTATTTCATCGATAGGCAATCCATAGGTATCTTTTAGTTTGAAGGCATCGTCACCGGAAATCGATTTGCTCTTTGTATGCTTTGCCATTTCCACAATTTGATTCAAAATGTTTCCACCGCGATTGAGCGTGCGGATAAACGCTTCCTCTTCCTGAGTAAGAATCTCCGCAATGCGGTTTTGCCCTTTAACTAGCTCGGGATAATCTGGGCCCATTGATTTTACCAGCTCAGGCAAAATCTTTGCTAAGAACGGTTCATTCATCCCTAACATTCTTCCGTAGCGGACGGCGCGGCGTAAAACTTTGCGTAAAACATATCCTCGATCAACATTGCTCGGTTGTACACCATCTGCAATCGCAAAAGCCAAGCAGCGTAAATGGTCTGCGATGACCCTAAAAGCTGGGGCTTGCTCGTTTTTAAGATCATATTTAATTCCAGAAACCTCTTCAGTTTTCTTAATCAGTCCGCCGAGAACATCAGTTTCATAGACACTGTCGACACCCATTTTAAGCATAATGATTCGCTCGAGGCCAGATCCAGTGTCAATAGAGGGTTTTGGAAGCTTTTCCATTTTGCCGTCGGCCTGACGGTTGAATTGCATGAAAACCAAGTTCCAAAACTCTAGAAAACGTTCTCCGGAAGGATCTTCGCTTGGTTTTGTCGCTTTTCCGAAAGCAGGGCCGCGATCGTACAGAAGTTCAGAACAAGGGCCACAGGGACCCGTATCCCCCATCGCCCAGAAATTGTCTTTTTCATCAAACCTGGTGATCCTTTCTGCAGGGACATACTTTTTCCAAATTTCGAAAGCTTCATCATCCTCGCGAAAAACGGTAGGCCAAATCCTTTCGGGTTCAAATCCGAAGACCTTTGTAGCGACTTCCCAAGCAAACTTAATTGCCTCTTCTTTGAAATAATCGCCGAAGGAGAAATTGCCTAGCATTTCAAAGAAAGTGAGATGGCGACGGGTATGACCAACATTTTCGAGGTCATTATGCTTGCCTCCGACACGAATACATTTTTGACTAGTGGCTGCCCTTTTATAATCGCGAACGCTTTTCCCGAGAAAAACATCTTTAAATTGGTTCATTCCAGCATTAATAAAAAGAAGGGTCGGGTCATCGTGTGGAACAACAGCCGATGAAGCAATAATAGAATGTTTGTTATCTTTAAAATACTGTAAAAAATTTCGACGAATTTCCTGGGTAAGCATAGTAAAAGTCCTGAAAATTATTTAAATCAAAGCGAGTATACTACTAATAAAGATTATACTCTAAGGAATTCATTTGTTGACATAACGACTAAAGCTTATAATCTTACGGAATAAAACTAAAAGGAATGAACATGTGGGAATTGACTAGGGATATCACTTGTATAGCAGCTTGGCATGGACCAGAAGATGAACCTTGGACAGTTACTGCCTTGAAAGATGTACAGGAAGATATGGTATTAGGAGAAAACTTTCTCAAGACTTACCCTTATCTCCCTTGCTATGAGAAAAAAATATATAGGTACATTAAACCTCATCCAAAGTACCCATCTGATCCCAAACCTCTTATCAAAAGAATGACTCTAGTTCCTCAATGGTGTCATTGCGTAGATAATCTTGCTAGGATTGAATTGATTATTGAAAAAAAGAAATATTTCGATCTAATCAAAGATGAATTGAGCTCTTTGATTGAAGATGATGATATTGAAAAAGTAAATATTACATGCTTTCCAAAACTACCTTTAGAAAAGTATCGCAAGGCAAAAGAAAGAAAACAATATTGGGTGATTATTAGAATGCCCAAACCCTATTTTTACGAGAGTAATAAAAGAGCGCCTATTGTGGATGATCGGAGAACTAAAAGTGCAATGTTTTTAGTTCTAAGCATGATTAATCGTCTTCAAGGATTGGATCATTATAAAGAGGAAGGCTCAGAGGAAATCAAGCCTTTCTATAAAGAATTGAAAGAGACGTACAAATTTGACAGGGTCGATTCCCCACGTGAAATAACCCAGATTGTAAATCAAAATTTAAGATTTGATCCACGCAAACCCTGAAGATATTTAGGACTCTGCCCTCCTGTGTATGCGATAACTTTTTCCGTAAAGAATAGCAAGAAAAGCAAAGAGTGAAATGATTCCAAGGTAAAAACCAGGTGCAGCAATCCATCCAGTTTGTTGGTACAACCAAAAACAGACTACTCCTGCAGGTGCCTCAATCAAAAAGTGACCCATGACACATCCTGCATTAATCGATGTGCAGCGGCGTTCAATGGGGATAAGCTCTTGAGTCCATACTCTAAATGGTGCTGCAAAGGCAACCCCTGCGACCATAATGATAGTTCTCACAAACATTGCGGCCCAAAGTGTGTCAATTTTAAGCATTAAAAAGAGCGGAAACGATAGCAGCGCGATTGATAAAGCTGCGTAACCCATCAGTTTTTCTTTTGATATATAGGTAGCTAACATTCCAAATAATGGAAGAAGTAAAAGATCCCCTAACATAAGTGCAGTGTTCATTGAAGTTAATGTTACGATGTCCAAGGTGCTGATGACGCTTAGGTAAGAGTTCATTAGGGTAATGGACATGATGTAGGTCATACAAGAAAACCCTGTAGCCAATGTAATAGCTGCAATTGCAGGGAAGTCTTGTTTAAAATGGATAATGGAAAAAGGTTTTTCAACCTTTTTCTGGGCTAAATAAATATCGGACTCTTTAAAAGATGCACGAAAGTAAAGCCCAATAAAGCCTACTAAAGATCCTCCCCACATCAACCAGTGCCAGTGGGATTGCAAGATTCCTAGAAAAGATAAAACGGTGATGGAAAATGCAGCTAAAAGGCATCCTAAGATGGTAGAAGATTCAATTAGGCTTGAGATAAAGGTTTTAAATTTTGATTGCGAATGTTCCAGAATGTAAATTGCAGCTCCGTTTGTTTCTCCGGCAGAAAATAAATTTTGTAAAATACGAGATAACGCGAGTAGCATCGGAGCCACAATTCCTGCTTGTTCATATGTGGGTAGAAAACCCATAAATCCTGTAGAAATTGACATTCCCAGAAGACTTAAAATGAGGGCAAATGATCTGCCAAGTCTGTCGGAGATTATCCCAAAGCCTATCGCACCAATAGGCCTTGCAAGTTGTCCAAGCCATAAAATTCCGTAGGTTTGGATGATGGCTGTGATTGGATCTGTGTGTGCAAAAAAGGAAGGGCCTATAAAGGGCACAAGCAGCCCAAAAACAGCTTTATCGTAATGTTCGATGAGGTTGCCGGTGAGGGCGCCGAAAAAATTGTACGATTTAGATTTTGCTAATGGTTGTGAATGTGCTTGTACGCCCATCACTCTTCCTCCGCTGGTATTATCCAGTTCAGGTCCTGGGGTAACTCTCAGCCTGCAAGCACGATTGCTCCAAGCACCCCCGGTGACATCTCACCCCATCATACCACAACCCCAATAACCCCGGTAAGGTAAAAATCTAACCCCCGGTAGGGGTTAGATTTACACATACCCGATTATGGGAAGGTTTGGGGGATGGAGATTTTGGAGAGGTCGACGTAACGGGGGTCTGGGTCTATGGAGGGGATGACCTTGGCAATGGCCTCAAGGCCGTTTGAGGCGACTCGACCTAATGCCTCGGATGCTGCATCAATGTGGTTCAGGGCATTTGCTCCGGCCATGCAAACCTTGAGGAGGTGTGAGGTTTTGAATGGGCTGTTGCTCATTTTGTGCAACAATACGTCGATCACCTTGGAATGCTCCTCCAATTTTTCTGCTAGCAGTGGAAGGTCTGTTGTCAGCTTATTCCACATCGTATACCCATTCGTAAAGATCTCGTTGATATTGTCCGACACGTGCTCGTTATCTATATCAAATCCTTTGCTTGCATCATAAATGCACATGCTAAGGTCAAAAATATGGTAAACAATCATCGCAACCAAATAGGCAACACGGGAAATTCGATGTTTCAACGTCATTAACCCCGTTTTTGCATTTTCCTGAATGGATGGGCTCATAAAAACCACTGCACCTGGCTTTTTCCACTCAGCCTTCATCGGTAAAATCGTTTCACCGCAAACTTCTCTTTTTATTTCTGAAAAATACAAATTCAGTGTGACCAAATGCTCAATGGACTCGACAACCCTTGTTGCAATTAAAACCGTCTGCGCAGCAATCTTGACCCCACGTCGATCTCCGTAAGCTAAATTTAGTCCTACTCCTCCCAAATATGTCATGAATTTAGGAACACTTGTTGCAGCTCTAGCTGTTCGAGTTCCTCGCCAAATTCTGTGGATCCAACATAAAACTTTAAGTGTCTTAGCTAATTTGCCAGTAATTTCTCCACCCACCGGCGCTGCAGATGTAGAAACAGTTTCTTGAATAGCTTGAAGAGGGGTAATAGTCATAAGTCTCCATTTGTTAGCGTTTTGTGTAAAGGCGACACCTTAACAAATTACAATTATTTTAAACCATAAGAATCCTAATTTCCCTTGAGACATTTGGCTTTGCCTAGTAAATTAGGAATAAGATCATCTCTATTTTTAGGATTTCTCATGGATTCAACTACACAAACAGCGCGCAGTAACACAAGTTCTGCAAGCAAGAATTTAGATCAGGAACTCAAGGCAATATTGCCTAAGATTGCAGGAACAATCAGAGGATTGTCCATGGATGCTGTCCAAAAGGCAGATTCTGGGCACCCAGGCTTGCCAATGGGATGTGCGGAGATAGGCGCATATCTTTGGGGGCATGCCTTGAAGTATAATCCTAAAAATCCACATTGGATCAATAGAGACCGTTTCATTTTATCGGCTGGCCATGGATCTATGCTGCTGTATTCAGTGTTGCATCTATCTGGCTATGATCTCTCCTTAGAAGAAATAGAAAATTTTAGACAGTTACACTCTAAAACCCCAGGACATCCAGAATCTAGAGATACCGAGGGTGTGGAAACAACAACAGGTCCATTAGGTCAAGGTTTCGGAAATGCGATTGGTACTGCATTGGGATTGAAAATTTTAGCAGCTAAATTCAATACCGACGAACATAAGATTTTTGATAGCAAGGTTTTCTGTCTAATGGGCGATGGCTGTATTATGGAGGGCGTAACGTCAGAAACCTCTTCCTTAGCAGGCCACTTAAAGCTTGATAACATTATCGCAATCTATGATTCAAATCGTGTGACCCTTGACGGAATGTTGTCCGAATCTTGTTCTGAAGATACAAAAATGCGTTATAAGTCCTACGGTTGGGATGTTTATGAGATTGATGGTGCTGATTACGATGCGTTAGACGAGACAATCTCAAAAATTAAAAAACACCAAGAACGTCCTGTCATGATCATTGCGCATACAATTATCGGAAATGGCTCCCCAAACAAAGCTGGGACAAGCAAAGCGCATGGCTCTCCATTAGGACCTGATGAAGTGAAGGCTGCTAAAGCTGTATTGGGACTTCCAGAAGAAGACTTTTATGTCCCACAAGCAGTTAAAGACTTCTTTGCTAAAAAAATTGTCCAAGATGTCGCCAATGAGCAAAATTGGAACAAACTCTTCGAAGCATGGTCAAGGGCTAATCCTGAGCTTCACCGTGAATATGAAAAAATGGCACAGCAGAAGCTTCCAGAAAATTTGGAAGAGACTCTCCGCGCATTGCAGATAAAATCTCCTGTCGCTAGCCGCAAATCCTCTAACGAAGTGATCAACTTGCTGGGAGACCTTCTTCCGCAGCTGATCGGCGGTTCTGCAGACTTGTCAGGTTCCGATCTGACGATGATGAAGAAGTTTCCATTAATTACTCCAGGCAACTTCAAGGGACGCAACATTAAGTATGGTGTTCGTGAGTTCGGAATGGCGACTATGGCAACAGGGTTGGCCCAAACTAGGATGATCACGCCGTTCATTGGTACCTTCCTAACTTTTTCAGACTATATGCGAAATGCGATACGTCTAGCGTGTTTGATGAGGGAGCATGTTATTTATCAGTTTACCCATGATTCTATCTTCTTAGGGGAAGATGGACCGACTCATCAACCTATTGAACACTACGCAGCGTTAAGAGCGATTCCTAATTTGAATGTAATCCGTCCTGGCGACGCTAATGAAGTTAAAATGGCTTGGTTGGCAGCTTTGAAATATAAAGGGCCAACAGCATTGCTTCTTTCCCGCCAAAATCTTCCTGAAGTTCCTGGCACTAACGTTTCTTATGACGAAGGTGTGGGCAAAGGAGCTTACATTGTGAAAAAAGAAACAAAAACTCCTGATTATACCTTGATTGCAACAGGTTCAGAATTGGCTTTAGCAGTGGATATAGCCAAAGCTCTAGAAAACTTAGGCAAAGCTGTTCGCGTTGTTTCAATGCCTTGCTGGGAGCTTTTCGAAATGCAATCTCCAGAATACAAACAAAGCATTCTCGGTGGCAAACTGGGAAAACGGGTCAGTATTGAAGCGGGGGTTGCACTAGGATGGCATAAATACATCGGAATGGATGGTATTGCTATTTGCATGGAAACTTTTGGAGCTTCTGCGCCAGCAACAGAACTTGCTAAAGAATTTGGATTCACTGTTGAAGGTGTTCTAGAAAGGATTTTGTGAATAATCTATTGATTGATGCCTTGCATTGCCGCAATAAAGGTCGGCCACCCGTTTGGTTGATGCGGCAAGCAGGGCGCTACATGCCCGAATATCGGGCCATCCGATCTAAGTACTCTTTCACTGAAATGTTTCATACTCCAGAGTTGATCGTTGAGGTGACAGAGCTACCTATCCGCCGATTTGGTTTTGATGCAGCGATTTTATTTTCAGATATTTTAATTATTCCAGAAGCCTTGGATGTCGGTCTTCGATTTGAAGATAAGATTGGGCCAGTGATCGAACATCCTGTAAGAAGTATTGAGGATATAAAAAAACTTCCCACGCCTTTAATCAGTGAAAAGCTCGATTTTGTTGCAAAAGGAATTCGAGAGCTTAAAAGAAGATTAAAAGTGCCTCTACTAGGTTTTTGCGGTGCTCCTTTTACTGTTGCAAGTTACATGATCGAGGGTGGAACAAGTAAAGATTTCAAAACTACGAAGCAATGGATGATTAGAGATAAGGTTTCCTTTGAGTTGTTATTGGACAAAATTTCAAAGGAAACATGTGCCTATATCGATTTACAGATTGCAAATGGAGTCGATGCTTTACAGATTTTCGATTCTTGGGCTTGGTGTTTAGACAATAAACATTTCAGGGAAGTCTCTTTGAAATATATCGATCGATTGGTGAAACATGTAAATGGACGAGTTCCGGTTATTGTTTTTTGTAGGGGCTCTTCGGTCTTTGCTAAGATGATCTCTGAAATTAAACCAGCAGCGATCAGTATCGACTGGAATGCAGATCTCAGCCAGCTAAGGAATGAACTCCCTTCTGGGGTGGCTCTGCAAGGAAATCTGGATCCAGATATCTTGTATGGGGATAGGTTTACTGTGAGAAAGCACGTTAAAGATTTGCTGGATTCTATGAAAGGTGATGAGGGCTATATCTTTAATTTAGGGCATGGCATTCATCCGGATATACCAACCGAGTCCGTTCAGGAATTAGTAGATACAATTAAAAATTGTTAGCTGGCGCTTCGTAAAGCAAATAAACCACAGAGTACACGGAGAAGGAACAAGAAGACAGAATACAGAAGTCGGAAGTCGGAAGTCGGAAGAACAATGGGCAATATATATGGATTAAAAATTTGTCCATAGTTTTTTCTTCTGACTTCTTGTTCCTTCTCCGTGTACTCCGTGGTTAATTTGCTTTACGAAGCTTAAAATCTACTATTCTGTCTCCGATTTTTCTGTAACGGTGGTTGTCGCTGGCAGAACTTCGTTAATAGCAGCTTTCAAGAATTCCACTTGGGAGCCATCGTACATTTTTACGATAACAGTATTTTCCTGAACTTTTACAACAGTTCCAATGATCCCCATCGCATTGACTCTGTCCCCTTTTTTCAATGCACCTCGTTGTGCTTCCATTTCTTTGCGTCTTTTTTGTTCTGGACGCCATAGCATAAAATAAAAGAATAACAGTGCAATACCAATCATCACGAATGTTTGCCAAAATCCTTGATCAGGAGGCATGGGAGCAGGTTCTTCCTCTGCAGCATAGATCGTTTGATTCATCAGCAATACTGCTGCCCCGACATAATACATCAGCTTTTTCATAGTGGGTTCCTTCCATTTAATTTTTCAAGAATTGCAATGTTTTCAATATGGACTGTTTGAGGAAATTGGTCTACAGGTTGTACTTCCTTCAGTCTATATCCTTTTGAACAAAGCTCTTCAATATTGATTGCTTGTGTCTCTGGATTACAAGATATATAAACAACGATTTTTGCATCCAACTTCAAAATTTGTTTTAATGCATCAGGATCCAATCCAGCTCTAGGAGGATCCACAAGTACTGCATCAGGATTGGGAAAATGCTGGTGGCTGCTGATTTGTTCTAGTACATCCCCCACTGAGCCTGTTAGAATCGTTACATTGTCTAGCTTGTTAGCCGTCGCATTTGTTCTTGCATCTAAAGAAGCTTCTGGTGAAAGCTCAATTCCTACAACTTGCTTTGCCCTTCTTGCTGCACACAATCCTAAAGCCCCTGCTCCGCAATATAGATCATAAACAACACTCCCTTCAGGAATGTTTGCCATCTGGAATGCTTTTGAATAAAGTTTCTGCGCTTGCCTTGTATTAGGCTGGAAAAAAGCAGATGGACTGATCATAAATTTCAATCGAGTCGATGAACCTTCTACTTTGTCAAAGATTTCTAACTCTTCGCGGATGTGATCACGCCCATGTAAATGCATTTCGTAGAAATTGGTCGGCGATCCTTTTGCCACTTGCTGAATCCGTAGAAAGATACTTAAGGTCTTTTCTTGGTCTATAGGTTCTGCAATCTCGCGCACAAAAGCTTTGAAACTTTCAATCTGATGCTTATTCAGAGCATAGTCTGGATTGCCTGATACTGTTAGCTTGACCATTCTGTCCCCCGTTGTCATTCCTTCACGGGTAATCAGGGTTCTTAAAGAACCGCGATTGGTGGGCATATGATAAGCTTCCAGATTTAACTCACTCCACCATCTTCGCACAGCTTTTAAAACATCGATCATCCAAGGATTCACAAGATGACATTCTTGCAAATTCAAAACCTTTCCTTGTGATTGATTCATCATCAATCCCAAATAGTGATTTTTATCTCTATCTTGAGAAAAGGAAAATTCCATTTTGTTTCGGTACTGCCAAGGGGGATCACAAGGAAGGATGGGATGGAATTCTACATGACTTTCTAACAATTTAGCGAACGATTTACGAACTGAAAGCTCTTTAAAAAGGAGCTGTTGTGCATATGGGATATGCTGCCATCGGCAACCTCCACAAGTTCCAAAGTGGATACACTTAGGCTCAATTCTTAAAGGAGATGGGGTGATGATTTGTTGAAGACGTGCCTGGTACATCCCCTTCTTTTTAGGAAACACTTGAACATTGACTTTGTCGCCCGGGAGTGTAAATGGAACTTCGATCGGCTGTAAGGGAGCTTCTCTATTCGCTAAGTTTTCATAAGTTCCTATGCCATAGCCACTTTTAGACATCTTTTCAATAGTGACTTCAGCATAGCGTGGTGCTTTTTTGGACATAGATGGGCCTAATTATAGTTAAAGGGAGGATGATAACAGAATGACAGGGAAAGAAGAATCATTTTTTCGTATGGATGAATACGAAGGGGAAGGTTGTCCTTCCCCTCTAAGATAGCTAAATCTTACGCTCTGCGAGCTGGGATTTTAGCTGATGGTCTTTTAAACGATAATGCATGAGGTCTGTGTGCATGTTTCGCTTTTGACTTAGCTTTTACAGCTTTTTTAGCAGCAGGTTTTGCAGCTTTTTTAGCAGCAGCTGGTCTTGCAGCTTTTTTAGCACCTGATTTGCGAGGTGATTTTGTAGCTGTTTTTTCGTGTTTAATAGACTCTTTACGATAGTGTTTCGCAACTTTTTCTAATCTAACTGTACCAGTACGGACTCTCTGAGAAGCAGCTTTGTTACCGCCATCAGCTTTTTCGAGGTCAGCTGTGATGTTAGCTAGTAGATCGCGTAAATGCTTAATGGTATCTTTCAATGCCATGGTGTGTTCCTCCATCTTTTGTTTAGCGTTTCCAATCCGATCGGTTAGGAATTCCGCCTTTTTGGGTTTTCATGACATAACGATGAATATGATCTTTGAATATATTGTGCAACATATTTTTTCATGCTTTTAAATTTTTCAGCCATTTCTCGAAAAAGATAACCCTGCTGTCGGGCAAACTTTTATAAAAAAACATGACTCACACAACATTCTGAGGGCAACTCATTTTTTTTGAACAGATTTGCAAACAAATTTTTTTAAAAATTGATTTTTTTTCGCATACATCCACTTTTGATTTAATCCATGCATTTGATTTATGCTGTTTTTTGATGAAATAAGGATTTTTTTTATGCGTCCGCTCTTAATTTTTTTGCTTCTTCTAACATCCTCTTGGGTCGGGGCTGAAGTTGATTCTGAGTTTTCTCAAGCTCAAATGGATTTTCAGTCCGGATTTTATGAAGCTGCTATCCCCCGTTTAGAAGGATTGCTCAGGGTAGAAAAGGGGGTTCGCCTATCCTTGATCCGCTCAGAGTTGGCCTATGCCTATTTGCAGATTGATCGACCGAAAGAGGTTATTCAATTATTCCAACATCAGAATTTGCAGTTAGACGATCTGTTTTTGTTAGGAGCAGCCTTACAAAGGGAGCAGAGGTCATCTGAAGCAATTAATATGCTTGAGAGTTACTTGTCACGAACTAATGAACAATTAAAATTTAGAGATGCGGCAGAATTAGAATTAGGTCTTGCGTTATTAAAAATAAATAAAATTGAAGATGCAGAAAAACATTTATTAACTGTTTCATTTGATTCAGATCATCCAGATCTATTTCTTTCCGCACGTTTACAATGTTCGAAAATCGCATTTGCAAATCGTAATCGATTATTAGCTGAAGAAAGGCTTCAAAGTATAGAAACCTTGCTGCCTAAAGACCATCCTTTAAAGCATGAATATGCTTACCTCAGAGGAGAGCTCTTATTAAAAAATTACGAATATAAAGAAGCTATTGCATGGCTAGAAAAAGCTTTACCCCAAAGAAACAGCGAGAAAGCTGGATGGACAGCAGACACCCTTTTTGCTCTAGGCTTAGCCTACATGAATGTCGATGGTTCCGCTGCTGAAAGATTGGAAAAGGCAGAAAACTATTTACTGAGATTAAAACAATTTTATCCCAGCGACCGTGCGACTTTAGCGTTGGGAAAATGCTATCTTTGCAAAGGAAAGTTATTAAATAACCCTGTCTTTTTAGAAAAAGGGCATCAGTTATTGAAAAAATCACAATACTTAAGTTCTGAAGCTCAAGGACAAGCACTCTTACTCATCGCAGAAGTTGCATCTGATGCTGAAGCTTCAAATTTATTCGAGCAGTCGCTTCCTTTTGTGGAAAAAGGAAAGGATTCTGATGATCTTATCTATCTCTATAGTTCAAATGCGATTAGGTTAAATAAAAATGATCCAAGATTTCCTTTGCCCGATATTTTATTGGAAAAGATAAAAAATCCTAAGGATCAAACTTCTATTCCTGGTTTTTTATTGCTATTAGGAAAATATTACCAAAATCAACAAAATCATCTGTTAGCAGAAGAAACCTTTGTAAAATTAGCGAAAGAACATCCAAAATCTACTCAGGCTGCTGAGGCATGGTATCAATCTGCCATTGAGGCTGAGGAACTTGGAAAAGACGGTGAGGTTATAGAAACCTATCGACGCTATGTTTATGAATTGTATCCTCAGTCTCCCCTTGCTCCAGAAGTTTTTTTTAATAGTTATTCCTATAAAGATTATTTGCAGGGAGACAGGAAGGCCATGCATCATCTTCAAGGGATGCAATCCTATTTTCCAAAATCCCCTTATACGATGAATGCTTATTATCTGCTTGGTTTAGATTATCTTAGAGATAGAAAGACCCCCGAGGGACGCTGGATCCGCAAAAAAAGTTTAACCTCAGCAATCGATTATTTCCAGCAATGTGAGATTCTGTTTAAAGAGCTTAAAGAAAATGGACAAATCCCCCACGATGCTTTATCTTATTATACCTATCTATGCCATCGAGCGATTTTGGAAAGAGCCTTAACAAACTATACTGTAGCAGAAGAATCAGCAGGGGCAAAGAGACAGATTTTCTTAGACTATTCCGCAGATGTTTTTCAAAAGCTTCGATCAGAGCTTGTGCAGGGGCAGGAGCAAGAATTGCAGGATGAGGTGGAGTACGGTTTAGCTCTGACCTTTTTAAAGGGGAATAAAGAGCATGAGGCTGAAAAATTACTCGATGCAATATTGGAACGTTTTAAGCAACAGAACATAAATAAGGGCTATTATATTTCCCGTGTATGGTATGAAAAAGGGCTGCTGGAAATGAAGCGAGAGAACTATTCTAAAGCGATAGAGTATTTTACCTTCGCTGATGAAACTGGAAAAGAGGGGTACCTCTCAGCCGACCAGCAGCTGGACAATTGGATACAGATCAGCCAGTGTTATCGTGCGATGAAGCAGCTCGATCTCGCTATGCTCACGCTTTCGAAAGTGATCAACGAAAATGTGATCTCAAGTCTGCGGATCAAGGCGATGTTTTTGCGCGCCGAGATTTATGAGGCACAAGGGAGAAGCGACTTAGCACGAAAACAATTAGAAAGCACATCGAAAAAAGGTGGGGAGTGGGCTGTGAAGGCTAAAGATAAATTAAAGCAAGAGTATTATTATGACTGATTTTTTCTCCGCTTTGTTTAACCAAAATTCAAATTGGAACATTATTTTATTAATAATTGGATTGTGTTCAGTTCTTGGTTTTACAATATTTATCGAAAGAATACTAAGACTAAAAAAATCTGAAACCGATACCAATCGTTTGGTCATTAACCTTCGAAGAGCAATCAAAGAGGCCAACATCGTCGAGGCGATCACAATTTGTGAGCAGACGGGTGGGACTGTAGCCAATATTTTGCGGGCAGGATTAGCAAAACATAATCGCGGTAAAGAGCAAATTGAAAATGCAATGGAAATTGCGGGTTTGATGGAGATTGCAAGCTTAGAAAAAAATGCCAAAATTTTGTCGATCATCGCCAACATAGCTCCCTTGATTGGACTTTTAGGGACCGTCCTTGGATTCATCCAGGCTTTTTCTGAAATGCGCATGAGTGGTCTTGTGGATATCTCTGCTTCAAGAATTGGCGAAGCTATGGAATATGCGTTAGTCACTACAGCTGCAGGATTGGTTGTAGCCATCCCCTGCATATTAGCTTACAACTATATTGTTAGCCGGATTGAGGGATTTCTTTTAGAAATCCAAACAACCTCATCTGAAATTGTCGATCTTTTGGTTTATCAGGAGGAACCTGAAGAAAGCTGGGACCGCCGTCGATGAAATACAAAACCCGGCTAAAGCCGTCCCCTTCATTGATCGATATGACTCCATTAGTGGACGTCATTTTTCTAATGCTAATCTTTTTCATTGTGACCTCGGATATTCTCCCTTTGAAGTCACTCCATATCGAAAATCCTACCCTAGAGAAGGATTCTATGCCCTTGACCACTCAGCTTCTTGTGGTCATGGATGCTCAGCATGTCATTTATGTTGGGACTAAAAAAGATATTGTCGATTTAGAAACATTGAAGGAAACCCTCCAAAGTCAAATCAGAAATTTAAAAGAACAACATTTAGGCATTGAGCCTGCGGTGGTATTGAGTGTGGATAAAAAGGTAGACTACGGTGTCTTCTTGAAGCTTTTTTCGATTGCACAAGAAATTGGCTCGAAAGTGAGACTTGTCTATCGTCAAGAGGACAAAGGGCAGGGAGAATTTTAATAATGCTAAAGTTAAAAAAGGCATCTGGGCCTGAAACTGTAGCATTGACCTTTTCGGCGCGGGATAAACTCTTCAATAAAGATTTTTGCATTGCTTTAGGCATTGCCGCCGGATTGCACTTGTTAGGACTGATTATTTTCACAGTTCACATGGGAATCTATTCTGGAAGTACAACCGTGCTGTCCCCCATTATGGTTATGACCGAACCCTTGGAACTAGAAAAAAATTCTTTAATTATTGCTGATGTTTATTCCAATCCGATCTCGAAACGTCAAATTCCTCCTCCACCAAAAATTGTTCATGAGACTCCAACTTCTCAAAAGTTTTTTCTAGGGAATGTAGAATCTGCCCAATTTAAAAATAGACTTCCTGATTGGCCTACAGAACCACATTCAACTCCTTCAATAACGGTGAGCCCATCAGGGTCACTCGCAGGAAGAGCACTCAAAGTTGTTCCAAAGCTTCCTAAGATCAAAACTTTTGGCGACTTTGAAGTTGTCCATCAAGTTCGTATGGATGAAAAGTCGGGTGAAATCTTTTGGTTCAAACTGCAAAAATCCTCAGGCAGATCAGCGATCGACCAGATGGCTGAAAAGCTATTAAAAAATATACGATTTGAAACTCAAGGGAACAACGGTATTACTTCAGGAACAATTGAATGGAAATTCCACTTGGAGGACAGCAATGATTGAACTAACCCCCCAAGCAGCCCTGATGCTCTACTTGCTATTGACGATCACATTTCTTTTAGGATTATGGACTTATAGTCACTATTCCACGAGAAGAAAGAAAATTTTTACAGCCCCTAAAGAATTATATGTGTGCGAGTATTGCACAATGGTCTACATGTGCGAAGCGCATCAATCTGTAACTCAATGCCCTGAATGTAAGTCATTCAATAAGGGAAACAAATATAAAAATGACTAGTTGCTAATCTTTAATTTGTGATAATGTTTTCTAAAAGTTAAGTTTTTTTACCGATAGATTTATGTCATTTCCCTTAGTTGAAAAAAAAGGATCTCTTTTAGGAGCTTCGCTGCTTGTCGCAGGGTGTTGCATCGGCGCTGGTATGTTAGGATTGCCGATGATGACAGCTCCTGCTGGATTCTTTCCATCGCTCATCTTTTTCGTGATCAGCTGGCTTTTCATGATGTTTACAGGTCTCCTCCTCTTGGAAGTTAATATTTGGTTAGGCCAAGGGACCAGCATCATTTCCATGGCTGGAAAAACTTTAGGGAAGTTTGGACAAGGAATCTCGTGGTTTTTATTTCTTTTCCTATTTTACTGCATCATGATCGCCTATTCGGCTGGAAGTGGAATCATCGCTGTCGACGTGATTAAGGAAATCACCAATCTTAAATTTTCTTACGAATGGGGAAGTATAGTCATTGTCACTATTTTTGGTCTTTGCCTCTATGGGGGAACACTTTTAGTTGACTATTCCAATCGCTTTTTGATGATTGGCCTATTCCTCTCCTATATCCTGCTTGTCGCTTTAGGATTGCCTTATGTCAACCCGGAATATCTCCAACATACCGATTGGTCTCAGGCTTGGTATGTTATGCCCCCTATGATTATCTCTTTTGGATTTCACAACCTCATCCCAACATTGAATGATTATTTAGGCGGCGATGTCAAACGTCTTAGATGGACGATTATTGTCGGTAGCTCCATCCCTTTATTGATCTACCTCCTGTGGGAGCTTCTTATTTTGGGCATTCTTCCTATAGAAGGACCTGGAAGCGCCTTGGCAGATTTAGATCAGGGAGAAATGGTCACAAGGATCTTAAAAAATACTGTAGGTTATTCCCTCATCTTAAACTTAGTGCAATCTTTTGCTTTCTTTGCGATTGTTACCTCCTTTTTGGGAGTTGGCATTAGCCTTATCGATTTCTTATCTGACGGACTTAACATCAAAAAAACTCCTATTGGTAAGTTACTACTCACCCTTCTCGTTGTTGTACCACCCCTTCTTTTCTCATTCGCCTACCCTGGCATCTTCCTAACCGCTTTGAACTATGCAGGTGGCTTTGCCGCTGTCATTTTATTCGGAATCTTTCCAGCCATCATGGCTTGGGTTTCCAGAAAACCTGAATATGCAAAAACAACCTGGCAAGCTCCAGGAGGCAATGTCGCCCTTATCCTTGTGATCCTCATCGCGATGTTTGTGATCACAATGGAAGTGATCTACGAATTTTTTATCTAAAATACAGGAAAAATGATGAACCACAGCCGATTGGCGGGGGGTATCCTTCTCGTCGCAGGAACAACTATTGGTGCCGGAATGCTTGCATTGCCGGTTGTAACAGGACTAGCAGGCTTATTACCAACAGTGTCGCTGTTTTTCTTATTTTGGATTTTTATGACTTTTACAGCTTTGCTGCTCCTTGAAGTCAATTTGTGGATGGAAGACAACGCCAATATGATCACGATGGCCAAACGCACCTTGGGCAAGTGGGGTGAGCTTGCGAGCTGGGGAGCCTATATGTTTTTGTTGTATGCCTTGACAACTGCTTATCTTGCAGGTTGTGCCCCGGTTGTAATGGACTTTCTGAGATCGTTTTTAGGACTTAATGTTCCCGATTGGTATGGAAGCTCACCGGTGTTGCTCCTGTTTGGGGCTTTTATCTATCAAGGAATCCATGCTGTCGATTGGATCAATAGATGGATGATGATTGGGCTAGCGATCGCTTACATAGCACTTGTTGTTTTGATCCTACCATCGGTCGATTACAAATTGCTCCAACATGTTGACTGGCCTGCTTCCGCTCTAGCGATTTCTTTTATCGCCACCTCGTTTGGATTTCATGTTGTGATTCCTAGTTTGACAACGCTTTTAAAAAGAGATCCTGACCAATTAAAAAAAGCGATTTGGATCGGCAGTGCAATTCCAATGGTTGTTTATCTCATATGGATTGTAATCACTTTAGGTGTCATCCCCTTAACAGGACCTAATAGCATTACTGAAGGTTTCTCAAAAGGAGCCAACGGCGCCAATTTGCTAGCATCCTTTTTAAATGAGCCTTCACTCGCGATTTTGGCTAGATTTTTTTCCTTTTTTGCCATCATCACATCCTTTTTGGGGGTTTCCATCAGTCTCTCCGACTTTCTATCAGATGGACTAAAAATTAAAAAAACGACTTTAGGAAAATCATTTCTATGCTTTTTGACCTTTGCTCCCCCGCTTATCTTTGTTTTGACTGATCCCCGTGCGTTTTTAAGTGCGCTAGACTATGCCGGAGCCTTCGGTGTCATGTTCCTGCTCTGTCTAATGCCAGCGCTTATGGTCTGGGCGGGACGCTACTATCAAAAGAGGACCTCTTCAACATATATGGCTCCAGGTGGTAAAATAGCTTTATTAGGTACTATCGTGTTCTCTGCCGGAGTGATTTTATTTGAAATTGGATGCAAGCTTGGATGGGTGCATTGTTCTTAACAGGAGTATTATGACAACAACGAAAAAAAGAATTTTGACAGGCGACCGCCCTACTGGAGCGTTGCATCTAGGCCATTACATTGGATCGATTAAGAATAGAGTGGAGATGCAGGGTCAGTACGAATGTTTTATCATCATTGCTGATCTCCATATGTTGACGACTAAGCCCACAAAAGAGGATATCGTCAAATCAAGGGAAAATATCCGTGAAATGGTTTTGGACTATTTAGCCGCAGGGATAGATCCAGCTAAATCGACAATCTATTTACAGTCAGCAACCCAGGCTGTCTATGAAATGAACCTTATCTTTGAGATGATGATCTCGATCAATCGCCTTACAGGACTCCCAAGTTTAAAAGAGATGGCACGCAATGCCCATATGGATCCCGATAGCATCCCTTTTGGGCTGATTGGATATCCAGTATTGCAGTCCGCTGACATCTTGATGCCAAAAGCTAATGTAGTACCTGTCGGCAAAGACAACGAAGCCCATGTTGAGCTCTGCAGGGATATCGCCAGAAAATTCAATATGCTCTATGGGGAAGTGTTTCCAATGCCAGAGCCGCTTCTAAGTAATGTTCCCACATTGATGGGCACCGATGGCAAAGGAAAAATGAGCAAGTCAGCCAATAATTGCATCTACCTTGCCGATGATGCCAAGACTGTTGAGAAAAAAATTCGGAGCATGTACACCGACCCCAATAGAGTTCATGCTCATATTGCAGGGACAACCGAGGGAAATCCTGTATTCCAGTACCACGACGTTTTCAATCCTAACAAAGCTGAAGTGGAAGAGCTAAAAGCACGCTATAGGGCTGGGACTATTGGCGATGTCGAAGTAAAAGAAAAACTGATTATTGCATTGAATAACTTCCTAGACCCTTTGAGAGAAAGAAGGGCTAAGTTTGCAAATGAAAAGGGATTGGTCGAAAAAATCATTTACGAAGGCACTTTGAAAATGAATGAGGTGTCTGGACAAACTCTGAAGGAAATGAAGAGTGCAATGGGCCTCAGCGGAACTTGGAACAAAATCTCCCGCATTGCAAGAGACTCATAAAAAAAATTAACCACGGAGTACACGGAGGGCACGGAGAAAAATAAAAGGTAAAGCTAAAAAGCTTTTTGCCTACACCTTATTGCTTTTTTCTTCTCCGTGCCTCCGTGGTACTCCGTGGTTAATTTTTAAGACATAAGCTACAAGGTGTTATGAAATTCGAACTTGTTACAGACTATAAACCGATGGGAGATCAGCCACAGGCCATTGCAAAGCTTGTGGAAGGGATTCAGGCTGGGAAAAAGTCGCAGGTTTTGCTGGGAATTACCGGTTCAGGCAAGACTTTTACCATGGCCAATGTCGTGGCGCAAGTTCAGAAGCCCACCTTAGTGCTTGCTCATAACAAGACTTTGGCGGCCCAGCTCTATCAGGAATTTAAAGCCTTTTTCCCTCACAATGCTGTCGAATACTTTGTCTCTTATTATGACTACTACCAACCTGAAGCCTATATCGCCAGGACCGATACTTACATTGAAAAAGATATGGCTATCAATGACAAGATCGACAAAATGCGTCTCAGCGCCACCCGATCCCTGCTAGAACGTGACGATGTATTGATTGTCGCTTCAGTTTCCTGTATCTACGGTTTGGGCTCTCCAGAATATTACAAAGGAATGAATCTCACTATAAAAGTAGGTCAAATCCGACGTAGAGACGATCTATTGATCCACCTGATCCAAATGCAATATAAAAGGAATGACTACGATTTTTCACGCTCTACATTCAGGGTCAGAGGCGATGTCATAGAAATCTTCCCCGCCTACGAAGATGATATAGCTGTCAGGGTGGAAGCTTTCGGCGATGACATCGAAAGGATCAGCATTATCGATCCATTGACAGGTAAAGTCATTCAACGTGTCGAAGAAATTACGATCTATCCTAGCTCCCACCACGTGACCCCTGAAGAAGTGCGTATGACAGCGATGGAAACAATAAAGCAAGAACTGAAGGGTCGCGTTGATTTCTTTGAAGCTGAAAAAAGGTACATTGAAAAGCAAAGAATTCATGAACGCACCATGTATGACCTTGAAATGATAAAAGAGGTCGGATTTTGCAAAGGGATTGAAAACTATTCCCGCCATTTTAGCAAAAGAGAACCGGGTGAACCTCCTCCCTGCCTGATTGACTACTTCCCTTCCAATTATTTGTTGATCGCTGACGAATCGCATCAGACCATTCCACAGCTACATGCGATGTATAATGGGGATAAGGCAAGAAAGCAAGCTTTGGTGGATTTCGGGTTTAGATTACCTTCAGCGTATGACAATAGGCCTTTGAAGTTTCCTGAAACCTATTCCCATATCAACCAAGTTGTCTATGTCTCTGCGACTCCTGGTAAATGGGAGATCGAACAGGCTAATGGCGAAGTGATTGAACAAGTTTTAAGGCCCACAGGTTTGTTAGACCCCATTATTGAAATTAGGCCTGCGTCAGGACAAGTTGACGACTGTTTAGAAGAGATTCGTACACATACTGCGAAAGGTGGTCGAGTGTTGGTGACAACATTAACAAAAAGACTTGCGGAAGAGCTAACAAAATATCTCTTGGACCTGAATGTTAAAGCTAAATACTTGCACTCCGATATCGACACTATAGAAAGGATGCAGATCATTAGAGATTTGAGGACCGGAGAATTTGATGTTTTAGTCGGTATTAACCTGTTGAGGGAAGGACTGGATATTCCTGAAGTCTCTTTAGTGGCAATTTTGGACGCTGACAAGGAAGGGTTTTTAAGAAGTGAAACATCTTTGATACAAACTTGCGGAAGAGCGGCAAGAAATGTTGAAGGGCGTGTGATCATGTATGCCGACAACCATACAGACTCGATCAAAAAGACTGTGTCAATTACAAATCGCAGAAGAGCAATGCAGGAAGAATATAACAAGGAGCATG
Organism: Parachlamydiaceae bacterium; assembly: GCA_039806825.1. Lineage (GTDB taxonomy): Bacteria > Chlamydiota > Chlamydiia > Chlamydiales > Parachlamydiaceae > JBDHQB01. The sequence goes on from JBDHQB010000004.1 coordinate 134,052, forward strand.
GGATCACTCCTAGGACAGTTAAACGGGAAATCACATTATTGGTCGATCCGGAAGAAGAGCTTGAGATTAACTACGATCCTAAGGTTAAGCACAGGGTCAGCCGAAAAGTAGCTGAAGAACGTCACGAATACTTAACGGAGGATGAAATCCAGTCACGCATTAGAATGTACGAAAAAGAAATGAAACTGGCAGCTAAAGAAATGCGTTTCGAAGATGCTGCTCACTTCCGAGACCTCATGCGCCAATATGAAGCCCTCGACATTTCATTCGGGGGTGGTAATTAAATAAATCGATCCCATCTTAATCGATCAAAACTTGAAACGATATTTGATAGTTACTATCATGGTGATGGAGTACACCTCCTCTACGTTTAAAGGAATCTAATGAAAAAACGAATAGAAACCAGACCAAAAAAATTGTCTGTTCAAAATTCAAACGTTCTTTACGAAAATGATTTTGTCGGTTGGACTAAAGACCAAGCAAATCTTCTTAAGAAGAAGGAATTCAATAAATTGGATTTTGTTCACCTTATCGAGGAGTTAATTTCATTGGGTACTTCTGAAGAACGTGCATTAGAAAGTTATTTATCTGTTTATTTCGAACATCTGCTTAAACAAAAGTTTCAGCCAGAAAATGACGGCGGTTCATGGCAAGGTTCAATAAAGGTCTCGAAATTTCGTATAGAACGAATTTTGAAAAGAAATCCTTCTTTAAAACAAGACTTAGAAGAGCTTATCGACGCTGCTTACACTGTAGCTAGAATCCAAGCTGCTGAGGAAACCAAAATAGATGAAAAAAAATTTCCAAAAAAATGTCCTTGGAAAGAAGAATCTATAAAGCTTTGGATTCCTAAAATGACTCATAAAGCCAAACAGAAATAGGGTTTCACAACTTGACTTTTAGCATTTTTTGCTACAAATTATTGAATTTTGAATACTTAGGAATTCAGAAGACAGAATCCAGAATTCAGAAGAATATTTGAAGTTTTTTCCTGCATTAGTGCTGTAATGCTAATGTCAGGGCATGCAATATTCTGACTTCCGAATTCCGACTTCTGACTTCCCCAAAAAATGCTGGAGTCGAGCCAGAGTTTGATGCAGAACTAGACATAACCCCCAATCTATGAGAGCTATAATTATTCTGCATTAAACTGCTTGAGCTTTAAGTTGAGGAAGCAGACGTCCTTCGATAAGTTTCATCATTCCTGTATGCGCTTGGCTTAAGAGTTGCATCACCATCTCTGCTTTAAGAAGGGATGAATCTACAGGAATGTAGTTTAATGGAGTCTTTGAAAGCCCTTTTTCTAACTGAAAGCCTTCGTCTAATTCAGCTCTTTCCCTAAACATCTCTGCAGCAAGCATGGCGGAGTGCAACTTGCTCTCAGAAGATTTATTGCTGAACATATAACTACTGTCATGGTGAACATTGAAGAAATATTCGTTAAGAAACTTTCTTTCCGTTTCAGTTGGAGGCATGTCCCACTTTATAACATCATAAAGTTTGCACAAATCATGCTCACGATCATTCAATTTACCCTTTTGCAAATAGATGAGGCTTCTCATCAAATTTTGGCATACTAAATGTTCAAAGTGACCAATATTCCGCACGATCAAACTCAGTTCATTAGACAAAATCGGTTTTCCTAACATGCTTGCAAGACCTTTCAAAGTATTAAGATTCTTCGCAGCTTGCTTTAAAAATATCGCATGGACAGTTCTTGGATCGAATTTAGCATTGATTTGATGAATGCACTTTTGAATCCTTTCTAATTCTTCGATCTTAGCATCCCAAGTGACTTTAAGCTCTTTTACCTCGCGATGAGATCTCGTTACACTTACCTCTGCAGATGCATATTCATAATTTTGAGAACTTTCCAGAACTTCCTTTATAAGTCCATTCACATTGCTTAATATTCGAGGAGCTTCTTCAGAGTCTGGAGTTTCATCAATTTTTATCACCTGCACCAATAATTGTGGAGGAGCAGTTCTTTTATAGGACAACCTAGTTCTTTTATCATATTGGACGTAGGGAGCATCAACCCACACATTTGCAAGATTAACTTTCAATGCAACTTTCCATACAGATTCTACAACCTTGACTTTTCCGTTGAATGTCTTCAAATTATGTTCCCAACTGACTTCACCCTCTTTGACGGTTGAAAATCTAAAGGATTGTTCCAATAGTTTATGTGCTGACAGCGCAACCATGGATACAATAGCCAATCTTTCGCGAACTTCAACAGAACCTTTTAACCTTTTCTTTAGTACTTCCAAATCTTCATAAGCTTGCAAAGCATGCCTTAAAGCATTTTTTTGGAGTTGCATTTCTACAGAGCTAATTAAATTCGTTAGAAATACTGCTTGTGGATGTAGCTCAATTCTACGTAAAGGGAGAACAGTACTTAAAGACTTTTCTACAATTAATTTAGAGACGGGTTCCGGAGAATCTTTGGGTGGAGACGGAGTTTTTAATCTAGCCTGACCCAGTGTTTTCCTTTGCTGTTTTTCCTTTTTTGTTTTTTCCCTTTCATTTTCTTCTTTTATAAGGTCTTGGAAGAGTTTTAATCTTTCTTCTTCACTAATTGTCTTAGGAGTTTCAATCTTTTTATACAAAGAAGGTAACACCGTGCCTACTTCTAGAAGTTTAGGAGGAGTAGGGGTCACTACAGGCTCTATAGGATTTTCATGCTGTGAGGCGTTCTCGATAAAGGTTTTCATTACCCTAAAATGATTCCTATTTTTGGACCAGTTGATTAAATCTTCTCTAAGCAACCTAAAAATGAAATAACTTACCATAAAGTAAGCATCAAAAAGCTGGTGGCATTTTTCACGTATTGGAAAAAAATCTCTTTGCGATTTTCTTAAAACACCTAAGTTGACATGCTTTTCATCTTTTGGGAAAAAGATGGAAATTTTCGCATTAAGCTTTCTTGATAGATCCAGAATTCTTAAATTTTTTGAATCAAGACAATCCTTGTACTCCGAAAGAACTGCGCTAAACTCTTTTTGTTCCATTTCGCGATCTTTCAAAGGGTGTTGGGCGTCATTATTGTAACCATTAAAAAAATCTAAAAGAGGCTTAAAATATTTTGCATCGTTACAAATAAATTCCAAATCGTCGCTCACAAGTCTATTTACGGCTGGAATTAATGTATTTCTGATCACATTTACTACTGCTAATATTCTTTGAGAATCATTAGCTATCATCGATTGAGGTTGACTTTTGAAAGGTTCTAAGATTTTTTCGAGCTCTTCACAAAGCCAACTGAGATCTCTGCCCATCTTAAGCAAAACAAAGTTTCTATATTTTATACCCAAAGAAACACTTGCAGTTAATAAACACTTTTTATTCCAATTGGGTGAAGATAATTGTGCAACCGAAAGATCTACTAAATCTCCATCAGACATGACATAGCGATAAAAAACCCAAAAAGCAGTTTCCTTTTCACTATCATAATTTTCATAATTTCTTAACTGTTGTTCAATTTTATCGCAAAATAATCTGATTCTTTTGAAAGTTTCTACAGAGGGTTTATATCTCAGTTCAGCAATTAAAACTTTACACTCTGACCACTCATTGAGAAGCTCATCTTGATTAGGGGACTCCGCAAGAAGTCTATTTAATTTATCCTCAACAAAATATTGAAACGAATGGTACACATTGAAAAGTAAAAACTCGGGAGCTAGTGAAGCAATTACAGAAGTATTAAGAATTTGGGATGCCCTTTCTATCTTTTTCTTAAAAACTTCAACTGCAACTTCTAGAGCTTTTTGATCTGTTATTCTTCCAGTACCTAACGCTACACCCACTTTAAAACTTTCTAGTGGTATTTTTACAGAGGTGTAGTTCATCTCCGAGTTAGGATCTACTAACACACTTAGAGGGTTTACATTACTAACCATATTAATACATAGTTTATTAATTAAACCTAATATTATATATGATCTATAATTATTTGAAACTAACAACTTTAATAATTAAGATTATTAAAATTATAAATTTAAATTATATGGAAAGAATGGACAAAGTGGACGAAGTGGACTTAGTAGACGAAGTGGACTACAAAAATGGATCCGTTTATAAAACTATTTTGTTCGTCCACTTTGTCCACTAAGTCCACTTTGTCCACTTTGTCCGTCCATTCCGTCCATAACGTCCATTTCCTAAGGCTTGACAACCGTGCCGATCCAGCTGCCGCTCCAGTAATGGAAAGCTACAGACTCAGGAAACAAAATATATTTCCCATCATGAACTTCATTTTTGTTGGTTGGATAAAAAAATGTGGGAGGAAAGAAAATGTCTCTTGTGGAATGGGATTTCTTATAATAGTTAAAAATCACGCTAGTAATAAAATTTGGGCCGGTTCTTTCTACAGTAGTCCCATCTTTGTGTTTTTCACAATTCGATTTGAGCTCTTTGATCATTTTGCCCACAAGTGCATGGCCCTTCTTTGAGGCCATAATCGCATTGCAAATTTTGAAACCCCCATGCTCCAAAGGTTCAAAAGAGGCATAAAAATCGAGCTTATTATGGATACTATCGAAGAACTGAGACTCCAAACATTCAAAATCGGTGTCAACGTAAAGTCCCCCTTCCTGAAATAAAATCTCAAGTCTTAATATATCAGAAGCCTCTCCATAATCTCTTGCCTCATCGAAAAGATCCCGATTCACCATTACAAAATCAGTAAGCTCACTTTTCGTCCACAACTTGTATTTCCACCCTTCAATTTCAGCCCAAGTTTGAATCAATGGCTTAAACTTATCTGGCATGGGCTTGCCAAGCCATATTTGATGGACCACTTTGGGAATTTGGTGATCTGTGCCCTCACTCGATAAATACTTTTGAAGTTTAGAATATTGATCTCTGAAAATGATAATGCTCTTTCTTATCTCCTTAAATCCGATCGCGTATCTCTCAGCTTCAAAAAAGCGACTATAGGTTTTCTCGCTTAAACCATACCTTTTCAAAGAAGAGTCAAAGTCAACCTCAGCAATTTCCTGGCTAAAACCAAATAGCGGAAATGCGATTAGACATAGCCATACTTTTAGCCACTTTAACGAAGACATAGCATCTCACTTTTTATTTAATTTCTGGTGTAGCTGCCTTTTGCAGCCTTTCTATGATGGTTGACCAAATTCCACCCGTAGGAATACGCATATCGACCCACGCAGAATCAATTTTTAGCTGGTCTAGTTTGCGTAGAATACCATAGAGGGTTTGTGAAACTTCCAAGGGATTATCAGAACGTCCTAAATAAAACACCTTATAATCTTCTGGATACGCCCTGTCAGAATATCCAATAATCACTTCGCAAGGGACAAAATCTTTTGATAAGGCTAAACGAGCCTTTGGAGCATAATGACGATAAAGCTGTCCTGGGCACAAAGGATTTTCCCCTTTTCTCAATTTCAAAATTCCAGGAATGTATCCTAAGACATCAAAAAAAGCTTCTGCAGGGATAGCTCCTAAACGGTATACTTCCCATCGTCCTGCATGATATCCCAGGATTGTTGATTCCAACCCTCTCATACATACCCCGCCGTTTAGAACTGGAAAATCGGCTCCAAAATCATCTTCAACATGTTCAGGACTTGTCGCAGAAGGCCTTCCTGATAAATTTGCGGAAGGTGCTACCACAGGGCCTACAGCTTTTAATAAATTTAAAGTTAAAGGATGATTGGGTATTCTAAAAGCTGCTGTCGGCAATCCTGCTCGAACTTTTTCAGGAATATTTTCTTTACAAGGAAGAACGATTGTCAAAGCACCTGGCCAAAAAACTTCTGCTAAGGCTTTGGCTTCTGCAGGAACATCGCAACTTAACAACAGAATTTCTTCCAAAGATGAGGTATGGATGATCAGTGGATTATTAGCAGGCCGCTTTTTTAATTGGAAAATTTTTTCAATCGCTTTTTCTTGATGAAGCCCTGCGGCTAGACCATAAACAGTTTCAGTGGGGATACCAATGACTTCCCCTTCTTTTAACAAACTTATGGCTGTTGAAATATCGATATGCATAACTATTGGAACTTACTGATGACATCTCGAAGATCGACAATGAATCGATCGATCTCCTCTTTGGTATTATAAAGACCGAATGAGACACGTGCCGTTCCTGGAATATTAAAATGTCTCATCGTAGGCTGAGTGCAGTGGTGGCCCGTTCTGATTGCAATCCCTTTCAAGTCGAGCATTGTGCCGATATCCAAATGATGGATTCCATCGATGACAAAGCTGATGATGCCACCTTTTTGATCAGCATTTCCGATAATTTTAAGGCCTGGCAATTGCTTCATCTTGTTTGTAGCGTATACAAGAAGCTCATGTTCCCAATCGCGGATATTTTCTATCCCAATATTGCTGAGATAATCTATTGCAGCTCCAAGTCCTATGACTTCAGCGATCATGGGCGTTCCAGCTTCAAACTTAAGCGGCAAGACATTATAAGTGGTTTTTGGGAAAGTGACTGTTTCAATCATATCGCCACCCCCCTGATAAGGTGGCATTTGGTTCAATAAGTCCTCTTTTCCATATAGAATGCCTATACCGGTCGGACCGTACAGTTTGTGGCCTGAGAAGACATAAAAATCGCAATCCAAATCTTGAACATCGATCGGAAGATGCGGAGAACTCTGCGCACCATCAATCACAATTTTTGCTCCAACATCATGGGCCATTTTGATCATTTGCCTGATAGGGTTGATCGTTCCCAACGAATTAGAGACATGGACGATCGAAACAAGTTTTGTTTTTGAGGACAATAATTTCCCATACTCTTCTAAAGAGATTTCACCTTTATCATTGAAGGGAAGAATCTTGAGGATTGCTCCACGATCTTCGCATAGAATCTGCCAAGGGACAATATTGGAATGATGTTCCATCTCAGTGATAAGGATTTCATCACCTGGTTTTACAAAAGCTTTTCCGAAGGAATAAGCAATCATATTGATCGATTCTGTAGTACCACGGGTAAAGATGATCTCATCGACTTTCGCAGCATTGATAAAATCGCGAATTTTTTCTCGGGTCTCTTGGTATTCCTTGGTTGCCTGAACAGAAAGCTCATAGATCGCTCGATGCACCGTCCCATACTGATCTTTATAAAAATTGGAGACAGCATCAATGACAGATTGCGGCTTCTGGGCAGTCGCTGCAGAATCAAAATAGATTAAGGGCTTTCCATGCATCTTTTTTTGAAGCATCGGAAAATCTTTGCGTAGTTGCTCAACGTTCATAATTCTACAACTAATTTAGAAATTAACCACGGAGTACACAGACTCAACTTTAGCATTTTTTGGAAGTCAGAATTCAGAATTCAGAATTCGGAAGTCAGAATATTACATGCCTTGACATTAGCATTACATCCCTAATACAGAAAAAATTTCAAATATTCTTCTGTCTTCTGACTTCCCCAAAAAATGCTAAAGTCGAGTCTGTGTACTCCGTGGTTATTTTTAATTTGATAATACAGACTTTGCCCTTTTGGCAGCATCATCTAAAACAGACACCACTGGGATCATTCCCAAAACTTCATGGCAGAATCCATAAACAAGCAAGTTTTTGGCTTCGTTTTCAGAATAACCTCTGGTCTTCATGTAAAAGAGCTGTTCCGCATCCACTTGACCAACAGTCGCTCCGTGGGAAGCCTTCACATCGTCAGCAAAAATCTCAAGGTTCGGCTTGCTATCAGCATTTGCCCTGTCGCTTAAGAGGAGATTATTATTTAATTGGAAAGCCTGAGTCTTCTGCGCTTCTTGGCGGACCATGATTTTACCTTCAAAGCTCGAGCGGCTTAAGTCGTTTAAAACACCTTTAAACAGTTGCATAGAACGGCAATTTGGAGCCTGATGGTCCATCAATACATGGACATGCGCTTCTTTCCTTTCCTTCAACATCCAAACACCATTTAAAAGCGCTTCCCCATTTTCTCCATTCAATTGCACTTTATAGTCATGTCTGATTGTCGCAGAGCCTTCGGTAGCTTCTACAACAGTTAAACTACTGTCCCGTTTAAGGGTTGCACGCAAAGCATCAAATGCCCAAATGTCTTCCTGAATCCCTTCAGACATCTGGGTCATGTGCACCCTTGCCCCATCGTCCAAAGCCATTTCAATGACCTGATTGACCCAACAATTTTTCCCAGAAAAAGTTTTTAATGTGGTCACTATCTTCATTTCAGAATGGGTTCCAACAAACAGTTGGATCCTCGGCATTAATGCCGCACTTTCATTTCCACAATCGATAGCATAAACAATTTCTAAGGGTGTATTTAAAACTGTTTTTGGTGGCACGTAAATAAACAGACCATTCTGATGCAGAGCTAAATTTAATGCTGCAAAAGGGTCTACTTCTTCACGAATACTTTTTCCCCATGCGTTATTTAGAAGAGTTCCGTAAGTCCTAACAGCTTTTTCAAGTGGAAGAATCACAACCTTGTCAGGCAATCCTTTAACATTGGAAAGGTCGGCTCTAAATTTCCCGTTGATAAATACTAATGTGCTATTTCGGCATTCAGGATAGATACCTTCGCCATTGTAGTTGCCCGCTTCTGGTGGCAGGGAAAAGGACCTATTATAAAGCTGTTTCATCTTCAAATAACGGAAGACTTCCGATTTTGCTCCTGGTAGACCTAGCTCTTGAAATTGGTCCCAAGCTTTTGCTCGCGCCTTATTTAAAGGATCATCTAAGCTTAATGTCGCAAATGTATCAGCGAAGTGCTTTGCAAATGTGTCTTGACCTGTATCGGGCTGAGCCATCATTGACCTTTACCCTCCTGGCCTGAGGGAACGAGCCAGTCATACCCTTTTTCTTCGAGTTTCAATGCAAGCTCCGGTCCGCCAGAATGAACAATTTTTCCATCCAACATCACATGGACGAAATCAGGCTTAATATAGTCTAACAACCTTTGATAGTGGGTAATCAATATGAGGCCACGATTAGGGTTCATCAAATCATTCACACCCTTCGCAACTATTCTCATCGCATCGATATCTAACCCAGAATCTGTCTCATCTAAAATTGCTAAATCTGGATCCAGGACTGCCATTTGCAAAATTTCATTCCGTTTTTTTTCCCCACCGGAAAAACCTTCGTTCAAATTGCGCTCTTTGAACTCAGAGCGAATGTCCATCATTTCCATTTTAGAGTTCAGGAGCTTTTCAAACTCTTCTGCAGAAAGCTCTTTCTCACCTTTGTATTTCTTGTGAGAATTTAAAGCAGTCCTTAAAAATTGGAGATTGCTAACACCAGGAATTTCTACAGGGTATTGAAAGCTCATAAACAATCCCAAATGGGATCTTTCATCCGGCTCTTTTTCAAGCAAGTTTTGCCCTTTAAACCACACTTCACCATGTGTTACATCATAAGCAGGATGGCCTGCAAGCACTTTGGCCAAGGTAGACTTGCCTGCTCCGTTTGGGCCCATTATTGCATGAATTTCCCCGGGCTGAACTTTCAAATCCAAGCCTTTAAGAATCTCTTTCCCCTCTATAGAGGCATGTAAATCTTTAATCTCTATCATGTCTACCTTTTGTCCTTAAAATGCTTAACCGACAGAATTCTCCAACTTCAAGGTGAGAAGTTTCTGTGCTTCTGTCGCGAACTCCAGAGGGAGCTCTTTGATCACGTCTTTGCAGAATCCATTGACGATCATATTGATCGCATCTTCCATGGAATAGCCACGTGATTGGAAATAAAATAATTGTTCTTCGTTCAATTTTGAAGTGGAAGCTTCATGCTCAACTTGGCTTGAGGCGTTGCCTACTTCAATATAGGGGAATGTATTAGCGGAACATTTGGCCCCCACAAGCATAGAGTCGCATTGTGTATAATTGCGCGCTTTTGCAGCTCTTGGAACAACCTTGACAAGCCCTCGGTAGCTGTTGTGTGAGACATCGGCAGCGATCCCTTTGGAAATGATCGTGGAGCTCGTATTTTTTCCTAAATGGATCATTTTTGTACCTGTATCCGCCTGCATATGACCATTTGTCAATGCGATCGAATAAAATTCACCTACGGAGTTATCCCCTTGTAGGATACAGCTAGGGTATTTCCATGTGATTGCTGCACCGACTTCAACTTGGGTCCAAGAGATCTTGGAATTTACACCGGCGCATTTACCACGTTTGGTCACAAAGTTGTAAACTCCCCCTTCACCAGTTTCCGGGTTTCCAGAGTACCAGTTTTGGACAGTAGCGTATTTGATTTGAGCATTGTCCAAAGCGATAAGTTCAACTACAGCAGCATGAAGCTGATTATTATCATAAGCTGGGGCCGTACACCCTTCTAAGTAGCTGACGTAGGACCCTTCTTCGGCAATGATCAAAGTGCGTTCAAATTGCCCCGATTCTTTGTCGTTGATCCGGAAATAGGTTGAGAGCTCCATTGGACAATGGACCCCTTTGGGAACATAGACAAAGGAACCATCTGAAAAAACCGCTGAATTCAGGCAGGCATAATAGTTGTCGCCAATAGGAACGACTGTGCCAAGATATTTTTCTACAAGTTCTGGATAAAGGTGGATTGCTTCAGAAATAGAGCAGAGGACGACTCCAGCCTCTTCCAATTTCTTTTTAAAGGTGGTCCCTATGGAAACTGAGTCGAATACCAAATCGACAGCGACATTGGACAAACGCATCTGCTCATCTAGGGGAATACCCAATCTTTGGAAAGTCTTTAAAACTTCGGGGTCGACATCACTGAGATCGTTAAGCTTAGGTTTCTTTTTAGGAGCTGAATAGTAAGTAATGTTTTGGAAATCGATTGGGGGATGGGTCACATTTGCCCAGTGAGGCTCTTCCATTTCGAGCCATTTTTTATAAGCTTTTAGCCTAAATTGAAGTAAAAAATCAGGTTCATTCTTTTTAGCAGAAATGGCACGGATTATCTCTTCGTTCAGTCCTTTAGGCAAGGACTCTGTTTCGACCTCCGTGACGAAACCGTATCTGTACTCAGAAGCTCCCGAATAAGCGGTTTCTGTAGCCATACTTTTCCTCTTAAATCCTTATATCTCAATTATACAACAATTTATCTAAAATAGAGTACCATTTAGACCTCTGGAAGTCAATCAATAGTTAGTCTCTAATATTACGAATTAAATCATTATAAATTAGTTTTTTAAACATTAGTTTTATAACAAGTTAAATTATACTTTAGTGTGTTTTATAACAATTTCCAAAGCTTTTCCCTAAGCAATAAACAAACAAACGGTATTTTCGAAGGTGTGAAAGCCAAACAAGGGGGTAGCGTTTCCGAAGGCATGGAATGCGGTGGCGGAACGGAGTGGAGCTACCGCCTTGCTTGGCCTCCCCCTTCGGAAACGCTACAAAGTTTGCTAGTTTACGGTTAACCAGACTCGCGGGGGGCAACGAATTCTTTCCTTTACATACAATTAGTCCTAGGGTAAACATAGTCGCGCCGGATATGAGGATTACGGGATGAAATGGATTTTCGCGCTACTCTGTTTATTTGCTTTAGCTTCTTGCTCTCGCCCCTGCCATAATTATCCCACCTACGGCGCTGATGAATTTGTCATGGACTCCTACAAAATCCGCCAAGGTAAGCTTTCTATCCTTGAAATGGAAGGGGTTGAGCTCAACGAACCCGATCCAGATGCGATGGAGGAATATAAAGATGTCATCGCTGAAGACGACATCCTTAATATTGCTGTCTATCATCCTAATCGCAAAGATTTGATGCAATCGATTCAATTCATTAACGATTCGGTAGGGGGATTCCGTGTTCACGATGGCTATGTAGACATCCCGGACATCCAACCTGTCTACGTCGTAGGCCTTACCCTCGATGAAGCTCGCGAAAGGTTGCAACAAGAATACCAAAAAGAGATCCAAAACATCGAAGTGTTTGTCACCTATAAAGACCGCCTAACCCGCAAGGTAGAACTCACTGGAATGGTATCGACTCCAACAGTACCTGTCGATGGCAAAATTAGACTCTATGAGGTGTTAGCAAAGGCTCACATACCTCCAAATGCGAACCTCTTCATGAGCTATGTCGTCCGCGATGGATGCCCTTTAGCAATTGATCTCCATCAGCTCATCAATCAAGGAGATATGTGCCAAAATATTGTGATGCGAGGTGGAGATAAAATTTTCATCGCTAATCCTGCAGATTCCACTGTCATGCTAATGGGGGAGTTGCGAAATCCACGTGCCGTCAACCTTCCCTACGGTTTTATCTCTTTGCGTGAGGCTCTAGTCACCGCCGGTGGAATCCCATTTACAGGGGACAGGCACAATATTCAAGTTATTCGCGGCAATTTACAATGCCCAAAAATCTATGTTCTTTCTTGGGAGCACATAATTCATCTTCCTAACGACAGCCTTCTGCTAATGCCTGGGGACACAGTTTATGTATCTGAGAAACCGATCACACAATGGAACCGCTTTATCGAACAACTCTTACCGAGCTTTCAAGGATTTACTACGGGATATGGGGCTTATCGCGTAACGGTAATAGAACCCTAGGCAGGAAGACAGAAGACAGAAGACAGAAGACAGAAGACAGAAGACAGAAGACAGAAGACGAAAATTGCAAAATCGAAATATTTTATATCAACAAAATTTATTCTGACTTCTAATAAAAGGATTGTATGTCCAATAAAAATGATTCTTACATTCTCACAATAGGGGACTTCTTTCGGCAATGCCTTAAGTCAAAAAAATTGATCATACGGATGTCCTATGGATTTGCCCTTTTTGCTTTTCTCTTTTATCTAACGTCTACACCGCTCTACATATTTGAAGGAACTTTCCAAGATAAAGGAAAAAGCCAATCGATCATGTCTCAATCCTTTTCAGAACTTATGATGATGGGAAGCGGAAAACATGAAAGTGAAGCTGTCACTTTTATGAAGTCCAGAAAGCTGATGGAAAATGTGGTTGCGGCTGAAGGTGGACAAGCCTATGTAGACACTCATGCCATTAAATTTCCGTTGCTCAAAAAGATTAAAGATAACATTTCCTTAGAATATGCCGATTGGACTAGTAAACAATTTCCAGTTCTAGAAGATCCCAAACAGCCAATCTCTGTGATTAATGTAAACTACAAAGGAAACTATCCCTATGGAGTTGCAGTTCATTTCGATGACGAAGAAAATTACACTGTTTATGATCCTACATTGAAAGAGCCTTTGAAAGGACATATGGGAAAAAACTTTGTCCATCCCCAATTTCAGTGGACTTTGGTCAAAAGCGATGTAGAACCTTTATCAAGCAAAGATTACGACATATCCCTTTCGCCTATGGAAAACGTATTGCAAGGGATTCGCTACCTTTACTCAATAGATATCGATAAATTTGATAAGAATCTGATCAGGATCAAGTATTGCGATACCGATCGAAATAGAGGATGTGCCTACGTTAATTCTTTAATGTCAGCGTATCAAGACTACCTTGAAGAGGAACATCAAAGGATCGCAGGTAGGCAACTCAATTACTTGGAAGAACGTCAGAATGAAATCATCTCCAACCTTCGCAAAGCCATGGAGGACTACGCTCTAACAGCCTCTGCGGATGGGCAAGCGGCGAGAGGATTTTCTGCCCTGCAAAAAGAGAGTGATAATTTGAGTAAGCTCCAAGTTGAGACCAACCAAAGGCTCATGGACATCGACTTGGAAAGTTCAAGACTCAAAAGCATGATTGCTGGAGGAAAATGTGTATATTATGATCGATACACCGACCGTGGTGACCCTGCAGTCATTAATAATATTCTCCAACAAATTCGTGACTATGAAAGACAAAGCGATTCATTGTTGGCCTCGTTAGTAGCTCCAACCGAGAAAAAAGAGGAAACCGTCCACGAATTTTCTGGAATGGATTTAGATTCTGCAAAACAACTGCACATGAGCTATAGCAAAGATCTTAGCGATGTTCAGGCAGATTTAAAACAGTACTCCCATTTAATCAATCAAGTCCAAGAACCCGATTTTGAAGTGTGCTCGCTTGGAACGGTTTTACAAGATCCTGTCAGTGCTGAAAGGATTGCAAGAGCAAGTAACTTATTGCTAGCATTGAAGGATCAAAATAATCGCACGCAAAAAGAACAAACACGTTTAAGACAAGACTTGGACCTTGAAAAAACATTTTTGACTCTACACCTCAAACAAACAACACATCTTCTTGGATTAAAAGAAAATCTGATCACACAAAAGATAAGAACTCTGCAAAATACATCCTATGACTTAACCAGACAGCAGATCGAGATCCTAAAGAAGCATTTGGGTGATTATTTACAAGCGCGCCTAGAGAACTTGCAACATGAGAAAGACCTATTAAATAACTACCTTAAACAGCTTGATGCTAAGATCCAAACGATCGGAGAAAAATTGATCAATGAGCTTTTAGTCGACCAACACATTGAGTTAACTCAAACCATGGTTGAAGAGCTTACAAAACTTGTAGAGTCAAAGAATATTTCAAGCAATATGGAGCTCATACAATCAGCTCCTGTCGATATTGCCAAGCCTCCAATTCATCCAAAATTTCCTAAACTTTTAATCAAAACAATTCTTGGGTCAATTTTGGGTGCGCTTTTAGGATTGGCATGGGTGTTTTTTAATATCTTGAGGGTAGGAATTCCAGCGACCCCAACTAATCTTAGGCTTAGTGGAGAACTTGTTGCAGGAGAATTGACAGACCTTTCAAGTGAAAGCGAAGGAAAGCCTTTAAGGGACAGTAATTTAAATGTTTTAAGAAGAGCTATTGGTTTATTGGAAAAACAAAAAGCTCAATCCATTTTGATAGCTGGACATTCCTATGATATTGCGCCCCATTTAGCGACGCTGCTTAAGGAAAAAGGGGAACCTGCTATATTACTTCCTTTGAACTTTCAAAATGCTGACCCAGGAGATGGATTGCTTCAATTTTTGAGAGGGGAGATTCCATTTCCGAAAATTATTAAATGTAGTGGATATGATCGAATTGCAACTGGAGGGGTCACTCGCCATTCAACGGAGTTATTAAAAAATCCCCAATTCAAACTCTTGATTGATAAGTTGCGTTCAGATTACAAGTGGATCATTGGAGTTTGCAAGGCCCCGATAGAATCTGCAGAGGCTGAAATGATTGTTCCCCTTTTTGATCGAACAGTAGTTTGTTTAGAAAATGAAACAATCGAGCAACTAGATGCATATTTGAGAAAGGATCCGCCTACACTCTTTGTTTTTATTGAAAATTAGAACCCTAAAGGAGGTTTAATATGGCTAAAGGACAAGAACAAAAGAAAGAAGCGAAAAAGAAGCCTACAGCGACTTTGAAAGAAAAACGCGCTCAAAAAGCTGCAAAAAAAGCTTCTAAATCTGGCTCATAAACCAATCACAAATGTATTTATTCCTGCGCGTAGCGCCCTGGAGTGCTGTGCCCTATGGCACAGCTTTTTACTAGGCGTAAAGCTAGTAGAGCCAAAGCATGCTGCCTGGACCCTCGTTGTTTATTCCCTAATTAAGAGCTGTGCCATAGGGCACAGCACTATAGTTTATAGTTTTCTTTCATTCGTGCCCGCGCGCGTGCCCGTGCCCGTGCCCGGTTAAATTTATCTAAACTAAAAAATATTCTACCAATCCATCTAAAAAGAAGTTATAACTTACAGTACACTTAACTTTACTTTGACATTACTCAACACACAACCAGGACATAATATGAACCATTTTGATCATGAAAAATTGGATGTCTATAAAATATCGCTAGATTTTACAGTCATCGTCGATGAGATAGTTTCAACTCTTCCCAAAGGAAGAGGTTACTTATCAGACCAGCTTCTACGCGCGGCAAGTTCAATCCCATTAAATATAGCTGAAGGTGCAGGTGAGTTTTCTCAAAATGAGAAAAGCCGTTTTTATAGAATTGCAAAAAGATCTGCTACAGAGTGCTCAAGTATTATTGATATATGCAACCGATTAAAATTAATTAACGAATCGTACTATAGTTCTGCAAGGAATATACTCTATAGAATAGTTTCAATGCTTATAAAGATGGTAAAATAGGAAAACCGGGCACGGGCACGGGCACGCGCGCGGGCACGAATGAAAGAAAACTATAAACTATAGAGCTGTGCCATAGGGCACAGCACTCCAGAACTACGGTTGTTCGCATAAACATATTTGTTGCTTGCGCTGTACGCGCAAGCTTAAAGCTTAAATTATCTACGGTGGTGTTCCTGTGAAATGCTGTCTACAAGCATAAGATAGGACTCATAACGAAGAGGGGAAATTTTGCCAGCTTCTACAGCTGCCATTACAGCACATCCTTGCTCTTGAGTGTGCGTACAGTCAGGGTACTTGCATTCATGGCTGGCCTCTTGGATTTCATCAAAATAGTCGTCGATATCCTTGCGGTCCAGATCCCAAACTCCGAAACTACGAATTCCCGGAGTATCCACACACCATCCTCCAAACTCCAATGGAATTAACTGACTATAGGATGTCGTGTGCGACCCTTTCTTTGTTCTGTCGACCGTCTTTCCTATTCTTAAATCCAATCCCGTTAATTCATTGATCAAAGAAGTCTTTCCTACTCCAGACTGTCCCGAAAACACCGAAACCTTATCTTTCATCGCTTCTTTCAAATTTTCCATCCCTTCACCAGTCTCAGCACTAATCGATATGACTCTAACACCTGCATGAGCATACGCCTTCAATGCTTCATCATACATTTCTTTCTGCAGTACAATCTCAGGATCTTCACTTTTCAACAGGTCTATTTTATTGATCACAATAATAGGCTCGAGACCCCCCATATGTGCCGCAATGATGTAGCGGTCCAATATTGATGTTTTTAAAGGAGGATTTACTACCGATGTTGTAATCAACACTTGGTCTACATTGGCAGCAATCATCTGATTTTTGCGCCTGTCCAAATTATCCGCTCGAGACAAAACGCTCTTTCTAGGTTCTACATTTGCAATAATACCCTCATTTCCAGTGACTTTCTCAAACAAAACCAAATCTCCAACAGTCACAAGATTCTTCGACTGGGTCTTATCCTTTTTTAAAAGTCCTCTTAAAGTACAAGTATATTCCTCACCTTCATGTTCCACCAAGATCCCTTGCGGAACAATTGTCAACACTCGCCCTCGCAGCAAATTTTCGTAATCCAGCTTCATATTCTTCTGCTGATCTGCAGCTGCTGCAAGCTTCTTCTGATCTGTCTTTTTGTATTTAGAGCGATCTTTTGCCATGGCCCTTTTGCGATCTTGTCGGGACTCTTTACGTGGCAAAATGTGTTCCTCTTCCTGGCGCAATTCATCATCAGTCCAACGTGGCCGCTTATCGCTCATGATTTTCCTCCAGGGCCCCACAGATACATTAAGAGTCCACCCGCCACGGCTACATTTAAAGATTCCATTTCTCCCGGCATAGGAATAGAAACCGGTTCACATTCCGCCTGGACTACTTCTGATAAACCGTGAGCCTCGCTTCCCACAACCAGCATGATTGGTTCCTGCAAATTTACATCTGAAGGTTTCTTACCCTCCAAGTCTGCTGCGTAAGGCTTCCATTTTTCGGCTTGGATCATTTTTTCTAGTTGGGGCCAATCTCCTTCGATAATGGGCAAACGAAAAGGGGCTCCACGCGATGCTCTTAAAGCCTTATCATTATAGGGATCTGCACATCCAGGTAATATGTAAGCTCCATCCCACCCTAAAGCCAAAGCTGTCCTTAACAACGTACCGACATTTCCTGGATCATTGATCCCATCTAAAACCAAAATTCGCTTCTTCCCTTTAAAATTTCCAGTCTTGGGCATAGGAACAACCGCAATGATCCCTTCTGGAGTTTGTACCCCTGATAATTTCTGCATGACGGGAATACTCACAAGAATCATTTCATCCATTTCGACGCCTGGCGCAATGATCGCGGGTTCGACAACAAATATCCTGACAGCAGGATGGAATTTGCAAACTTCCTCGACAGTTTTTACCCCTTCGAGAACAACTAAATTATGCTCACGCCTCCAATCACGGTTCTGGCGCAACTTGACGGTATCTTTTACAATTTCATGCTGTAAGCTAGTGATCAAACGGGATGATTTCATTCTTGTTCTCGATGTGTAGGCCATTCAGGGGATTGCCTCAAATAAGGAATGACCTCTTCAGGTCTATGGAAATCGTGAACAATCGCAAACTGCTCTGCAAGGGATAGTAAGCGTCCCATGTTTGGACCTGGGGGAATTCCTTCCGCCTTAAGAAGAGCGGCAGTGACAAGAGGAGTCTTAAATTTCAAACGATGAATATGGTAGGAGTATTTGTCTTGCTGCTCTTTATGAAATTCTTCAAACCTTTGACGCTGATCTTCCGGAAGTTTAGCTTTAGTAATATTCAGATAAAGTTTTGAATCAGGATGAGCATAAAAGTGGACTGCCCCTACAGGATCAGAGACCATGAAGGGATTTCCATTCCATAGGTGATGGCTTCGAATAAAGAATTCGACCAATTTTAGCTCTTTCTGGGAGGTTTTTAAATTACGGCAGAGAGTTTCCCATTCCCCTAAAGAGGCCTCTGGAAATAATTCAAAAAGATACGCAATTGTTGGCGTGCCTTTTGGAAACCTGTCAAACGGTTCAATCCTTTTCCTTAAATCATTCAAATGCAAATTCTTAAGAGCAGGAAAAATGACTTCAAGCAAACCCAAACGCTCCATATCCAGGATCGCTCGATCAAAATGGGGGAACATCGTCATCTTATTGAATTCCTGCCAGACTCGCTCCATGGCGACTGCAGGGAATAGAGTTAAAGCATTTTCTTTAATAGCATCTTCAGTTTCAGGATCAATTGCAAATTGGAATCGGCCAGAAAAGCGAACTGCACGGATCATTCGTAAACGGTCTTCATGAAACCGTTCATGAGGATCCCCTATTGCCCGGATAACTCCCATTTTCAGGTCTTTTTGACCTCCGACGTAGTCAATGATTTTATTTTCTAGGGGATCATAAAACATCCCATTGATCGTAAAATCTCTTCGTTGGGCATCTTCAAAGGCTGACGCTTTTTCAATGGAGGTAGGTTTGCGCCCATTTTTATAGTCGATATCTTTACGAAAGGTGGCCACCTCAAATTGATGACCCTCTACAACAACTATGATGATCCCAAAAGCCAATCCCACCAAGATTGTTTTTGGAAATAGGTCCAAGATTTTCTCAGGGGAAGCATCTGTGGCAATATCGATATCGTCTGATGGATGGCCCATTAAAAAATCGCGCGGCCATCCCCCCGCGAAGTAGGCAATATAGCCCTCTCGGTTCAATCTTTTGACGATGTCTGTCGCAATTCTTTGTGCTTCGGTGCCCATAATTTTCCCCTGTGCTCATAGTATATGCCTTTCTAGAATTAATTACTAAGGGGCTAATTTTCAAACAAAGATTTGTCAGACTCACTTAAAGTTCAATGATTTAAATTGATATTAATGTAATTTTTTGATATTATTAATGTAATTATTCTAATAAAAATATGAGGGAAATTATGAGCTGTAGAAGCTGTGGAAATGATTTAGCAAAAGTTGCTAATAGAATGGAAGACGGTTGGAAAAGTATGTTAACCCCAACCCGTAACAAAATGTGGATTACTAGCGGCCTAATAGGTGCCGGAATACTTACTGGAGGCATTCTTTTAGCTGTATTCACAAAGAATAGAGGTTTTATCGCATTGGGAGTTCTGGGTGGCGCTGGAGGATTTGGAATCTCTGTTGGTACATTTTGCTATAAATACGGTGCATCAGATTTTCTAGGGGATGCTTTAGAAGAGCCGAGAGAAGCAGTTAATTCTATAGGAGATTGGATAACTGGTAGAAGCACAAGTAGGTATACTGTAGCACGCGCACACGAATATCCAAACGAACATAGTGATAGTAAAAAAAGCTCGTTTAAATTGAAGAAACTCTGCTGCTGTCTTCCTTGCTTTGGGAAAAAAAGTAAACGTGAAGAAGAAGCTCCTTCCACCCCCGCTTCTAGACATCCTCAAACAGATGCCTGGAGAGAAAAAATGAGAGAAAAACACGGAATTGGTGCTGAGAAGAAGTCTGACTCATAATTCCTGAATTTGTTATATGTGGGCCATGCAATCCTAACCTTTGTGAGGTAGTGCATGGCCCTTATTGTTTATCCTGAATCTCCTAAAGAAACACCCTTTGTACCCCATCAAGTATTAGTCCCTGCATTAACTCCCGAACAATCACAAGCTATTGTCATTTTTCAATCTGTCTTGCTTGAAAAAGAGGGGATACAATCTGAGAATAATTACCTTAGAACACTAGTTCTTAAAGCGCACAATTCTCTAATTACTAAACATTTAAAAGATCTTTTTCGCGTTGCTGAACTCGACGGAGGACTTAAAAGGTCCATTACCGAAGTCCTTCAAAATAAAGAGATCGAGGACGCAGCCAAACCCCACTTAATTGTAAAAATCATCAGTGATGTTTTGGACAATGAAACAAAATCTTTATCTCAGGATGAAGAGTTTGATGCCGTCATTTTACCAACGGAGCCCAAAAAAGAACTGAGGGAAGCCTTTAATAACTATCGCCAAGTGCTTAAACATTATGGAGAGTGTTTATTTCCTGAGTTAACCCCTAAGCAAGTTGAAAAGGCTCTATCAGAATTTTCCGAAGCTCTCATAAAAAATCCAAAAAAATTGCAAGAAGTCAAAGAGAGCAACCATGTCGCTTGGGCCATCATAGGTGGAGCAGGGGCAGTGGCTGGCCTCAGCATTTATGGAATCCATTTAGCATTTCAATCTGCCCTAAAAACAATCGAAACTGCCTGCAAAGTGGTTGAAACAGCCGTAGCAGTCATCGTGGGCATCCCAACCGCTGCCTATACTATTTATACTCTCGTTTCTACCATAAGGCGTGAAAATAGTTCTTCAAAAACTCCCTAATAAGTCTACACCTGATAGGCTGGTTTTAATTGATTCCAAATTTTTCTCTGCTTGTCTGTAGCGCGATATCTTATGAAGCTGCACATACCACTAGCATTTGCATCGGGTAAACCCATAAGCCAATTATTTAAAATGGCCATTTCACCATCATTATATTCTGAAATTCCCATAATCCATTTGGCTTTAACAAGGGAGAGCTTTACTTTCTCATCGTTATAGTCTGGAGCAATTGCCCCTTGATCGACCTTGATGAATGGTTCAGCTGTCGTCGACCCTGGGATCATAAAAGTTCCATTGCTTACAAAAGTTACAACACCCACACCTACATTGCCATATTTGTTATGAAAGTTAGTTTGAACTCCACTGCGACTTTTTTCAATTTCTTCTTCCATGATCCATGCATAATCAGCTTTTGACATTATCATGACTTTATTATCGATAACAGCAACATAACCCACACATGTACCAGGCGCCTTACCTTGAGGGAAATTATCAAATATTCTTTTCATCTCTGGAGTCATAAACACTTCAGAGCAACCCATGTCGCTTAAGTTTTTGCGTCCAATACCAACGCTTCCCGGTTGAAGAGGCCATGTAAGGAATGGTGCATCGTATTGACCATACACTGCCAAATCCTTATCTTTGGATTCTAGGTCTTCGAAATTCTCTGGTCGAAATCCTCTATATTCTTGTTTTCTTTTATGTTTGTCAGGAGAACCACTAGCGACAACTTCATTCGTTTGCGCGCTTTCAGCACTCGCAATTACCACGCTTGCAGCCTGAGCAGTGACTATAGCTGCTGCTTCACTCACAACTGCCACAGATGAAGCTGTGTCATTACCGCTAACCGAAGCTTTTGCAGGAAGTTTCTGCTTATGCACTTCAATATTTTGCATAAATTCGTTCTTAGCTTTTGTCAATTCTATAATTAGATCATCCAAGGACTTCAAAACACTAACTCTCTTATCTCTATCTGCAACTTCTTCGCTTACTTTCGTCTTAAGGCCGTCGATAATCTTAATTTGTTGTGCAAACAATCCATTCATTTTCTCATCCAGATCGACCTCTTTGGAAGGGCTGTAAAGTGCCTCAAATTGTATATTTCTAGTCTGTACAATAATATCGCCAAAAACTTGTGAAATCTCTGCTTCTGTTTGAATATCCTTTACACGTTGCGGATTTGCTGCATTCCAATAACCACTTTCATTTTGTGCAGGATTCAATGTATTAGTAATATCCCTTGCAGCGATTTCAACCTTGGATGTCACTTTATCTGTCGCAGTTTTCATACATTCCCCTTTTTGCATATCGAGCGTATGAAGGCGAATATCATTAATCACATGAACCCAAGTGATATCCTCTGGTGCAATCCCTTGCTCTGCACATATGCGGTCAGCCTGAGATTTTAAAACGGCAAAATGACTTATAGTATGTTCTTCACCAATTTCTCTTTCTCGGTAAACTCCTTGACCAAATGATGACATTGTTGTTGTAGGACCCGTTACCATAACTCCAGAACCTTTTTCAATTTGTCCAAAATCGACTCCTCTGGAATGAGGCGCTCCAAAATAAAATCTCATTTTTCCCGGATTTTCCTGTTGTTGCTCTACAACGTCTGCCCGTGAAATCAATGTTGAGGATGTTTCCCCAGCAGATAAAACGACAGCCTGATCGGAACGGGGATCACCTGGAGTTTTAGGATGCATATAGACGAAATTCAAATCTTCGCAACCTGACTGATCTCGCATGGCTTCAACAGCTTTTGAAGAATTCAAACCTCCAAAACCACTTCCCTCACTTATGATAAATTTACAATCGGGGTCCTTAATAATAGGAGCGAGCAATTGTGGAAGTTTATGCTCATCCTCAACAATAACTACTTTGGGTTTAACTTTTTGCATTCCTATCCGCATGATCACTTCTGCTTCAACCATTCTTGGAACTTCGTTGCCTTCTTTAGACCCTTTTGTATCTGGCATAACATAGGAGTTTAAAGTACCTGTCATTCCTCCATTATTACCTCTAGCCAACTGTTGATTAGGAATAGAGACCTGCCTTTCAAATCGAGATAAAAGTTCTTTATCGAGAACAGAAGATTTAAATAAATTGAGACGATCTTGGAAGTTTTGAGGAAGATTGATAAATTCTAAAACAGACATTTCAGATGATTCTGGATGAGCAGCTACATAGGCTTGACGTCTAGATTCAATTCCTTCATACAATTCAGCATTTTGTTCCCGGAACTCAACAATTGCCTTACTGAAAAATTTTGTATCGGGAATTTTAGCTACATATTGAATAAGGTGAACAGCAGCAATATCAAACTGATCGCTATAAACCAATCCAGCTTCCTCCTCTCCGCCAACACGAGGGCCGACCGTCAAACCATCCTTCTCTTTTACGCCTACATTATGATCTTGTTGCAAAGCTAAAGCTTTAGGCAGTGCTTTTTGGATATAGTCTTTAAGTACACCTATCCCTTTTTGAAAACGATCTTGATCGCTGTCTTCCAATGCCTCTTTATTATATTTTGGAAATTCATCGGGCCATTGTGCATCGCGATCGCATAAATATTTAATCAACTGGTCTCGAGGAATGCGATTCAATCCCTCGTTTAATCCAAGCATCCTTAAAATTTCAGGATCAGTTAAAAGTGATTTGACAAGACCTGGCAAATATTTTTCGCGCATCAAATCATTTTTGATTCCGGCCTGCGTTCCATTAAGTAATGCATTTTTAAGAGCGACTGCATCAGGATCTTGCGATTTTAATAGGTTCTCCATGATCCTAAGTCCCATACTCTTGACAATAGGGTGAATAGCTACTTTAGTCGTATTCACCCCTGTCAATGCAAGATTATCTTCTTTCAATGCACTGTAGAGATCATCAGCTTCATCTGCAAATTTTTGCGTCTCAAATCCAAGGTTTTCTTTATCCCCGATAAATAAGTTTCTTATTTTTGTTAACCAATACATCTCTTTTTGAAGATTCAGTAGCTGCCTAGCTTCTGGAGTCAGTTTCTCCATGTTTTCTTGTATTTTCTTCATATAGGAATCATAACCTGGAGATCCAGGAGCAGGGAGACGGTCTGTAGGCTGCAAGCCCCCAATACTCTTAAGTAAATCTCCCCTATTTAAAGCCAATTGTACAAGCTTTTGCTCTATGGAGGCCAAGGAGTGAATCGAAGTCAAAACATACCCTTTGTCCTTTTTAACTTCCAAAAGGCGCATATATTGATCTGCAAGGACACCTGCCTCCACTGAACTTGCATTCACATCAAAGCTAAATAAAACTCCTGCCTGTTCTATGACAGAGCGAGTCGCTGGATCTAACTCCTTATATCCCTTATTTAAAAGTTGATCTTTGAGTATGCCAACGGGTAGAAGCCCTTGTTCAGCCCAAATCTGCATTAAAGTAGGGAGAATATAGGAAGTTTTTCCCAAACCCATTCTGAGTTCGTAAAATTTATTAGGATTTTTAGCAGCGCTTTCTATCAATATCCGCTGTTCAGGTCTTAAAATAATTTTATTTGGTTCCGATCTGTATTCAATCACAAGATATTTTCGTCCAAATTGTGCATCTTTTAATTTTCCGGTTCCAGGTTCTATATAGCGGCTACGCTCTGCTCCTCTCGAGATTACTAACTGCAATTTTGCGGATAATGCCTCGTACGTGACTGCATCAAAAGGCTTTTTCGATGCCATAACTTGCATTGCAGCAATTAATTTTTTTGCTGGAAGATCTAATTGCTGAGCTTCAGTTTTAAGAATAAGAAATTCTGTTATCGCTTTTTCAATGCTAGCAAGATAAGGAGATTGATTATTGGTATTTTGAATTTGGAAACGTTGATAAGCATTGATTAATGTTTCGAATAATTCAGCATCGGAAATTTTCCCTGCTTCTGCTTGTTCAACCTTTTGTCGTAAAGCCAAAGGAAGCTTTCCTTTAATTTCTGCATATTTTACAACGACTAAAATATTCTCACGTTTATCTTTAGCTAGCAATTCTGCTTCGATTTGACGTTGATTTACTGCACCTTCTAAAGCTTTAAGTTGATCAGGTGAAATAATTTTACTCCGGCTTTCCTGAAGCGCTTTAAGTTGATCTCGAACACTTTCAAGACCCTTTAAAAGTTCATTTTTGTCGGCGACATCCAAAGGATCGGTCGCCTTATCAAAAACGGCTTTTAATTCATTGTAGGCTTTTTCTAACTGTTCAATCTTTTCTTTTGCTCCAGTAGCATCTATTAGAAAAGGTTCGATAATATTTTCACTCTCTAAAATCCCTCTATCTACAGCACTCGATCTATCGGTTGTATCAGTTCTATTTTGTGAGCCAGCTTCTTTCAATTGCTTTTCCAAGAAGCTAATCCTGCGCGAAATTTCTGCTTCAGCTTTCTCAAGATGAAGATCCGCAGATAGACTTGTATCATTAATATCCTTGTTTAGCTTTTCGTTAACTTTAGTCCGGGCTTGTTCTAAAACTTCCCCAACATTTACAAGTGCGTTATCTGGAAGACTACGAATGATCTCTGCCACTTCAGTGGTGTACTGTCCAAATAGCTGCGGATTAGCTGCAATGGCTTCGTTCATTTTTCGGATCGAAATTTTTTGCTCATATCTTTCACCGCTTAAAGATGGTTCAAGGCCCTCGAAAGGTCTTATTGCAATAGGTTGAGTAGCCTTTGAGCTGAAAAGCATATCATTAACCTTTTTCAATTGCGCTGCGACAATAGGGTTACCAATCTTGTCTTTTTCAATTTTAACAGCAGCTATCAATAGACCGATTTTTGTTGAGGGCAACTCGTTATGAGCCTTGTATAGTTCTTTTAGATCAAATTTTTTATCGTTTAAGTTGACATCCTGAGCAATGTTTTGGGAGGCTAATTCAATCAAGCTACATCTTAAAAAATTCAAAGTCGCATCTAATTCAAAGTTCTTGGAAGCGGGAATTTTACCAAATAATGGAATCAGTTGATCTGGCGTAATCTTTTCATCAATGATCACATTCCACAACCCAAAGAAGTTATTTAGCAATAATTCAGAGTTAGGCTGAGTATTGCTAAGGAGCTTTCTTAAGTCATCTGGAGGCTTCTTCATACCAGCAATGAGCAACGAACTCAATTCATTACTCTTAGCAATTTTGCTCAGCGCAAAATTAGGGCTATCTACTTGCAACATACGATCAGCTAAATTCAATTCGAGAGGGTTAAATCTTTCCCGTATATCAGAATATCCTTCTTGAGCTAGTGCCTTGAGTTCCCCTATCTCTTGGGTCGTTATCTTAAGATCATCACTTGTAGCCTTTGGAACTTTTTCAAAGTTTTCATATTTCTCAACAAGGTTACCTATCTTAACCAAATTTTCCAGTCTTTCAACCCGGGTCTTTGATGTCCTGCCAGGCTCTTGCACACCTATATTTTGTTGGCGTAGCAAGTTCTGAATTTGAAGCACTGCTTTAAGGCGAGTTGCAATATTCCTTCTTGATGATCCAGGCATATCCAGAAAATGCTGCATAATTTGTTTCATGACTTGAGGATTACCGCCTGATTCCCTCTGCATCTGATCTAGAAGGTTTTTCGCATGGTCGTAATTATGTGTAGCGGCTGCCAGATAAGAAATATAAAGCAAAGCATCTGGCGATCCATGCCATCGTTCATCGCTCCCTAATGTTAATACCATCGGGGAAATAGTACTCTGGCTCTTATCAAACTCCAATATTTTACTGGTAAAGTTTTTTTCTGGATTTGCTGACGTAATCCGATTGGGCCAAAGCAAAACTTTTTGCTCTTTAGTTGTCGGATGAATAAGAACCATACCAAATTGTTCTAAGTTTCCTCCCATAAAGCCAAGAAGTTTTTTAACTTCAGAACTATTGCGGCCTTGGAATGAAACTACATATCCTTTAAATGGACCTTCTGCAATAACCCAGGGCTTCCCTTCACCATCTCTTTTGAGAGTCATATTTTGATCAAGCAGCCGAATCTCATTCACAGTATACCCGCCCGGATTCGCTAAATAAACTGTTCTACCTGTTGGGGAGAGATTATTTTCCAAGGCACTTTTGCTATCTATCATCACCCGTTTACCATCAAATGAGGTAATACCAGTCACTTTACCGCCAGACAATGCAACCTTGTACACATCCTCGGACGTTGCATTTTCTAGTTTAGCTAGAACTGATATCCCTTCTTTTGGATTTGAAAGATTTACCCATATCCCTCTTTTGGAAATTTCATGTTCAATCCCTTTTAATTGTTCTCGATCTTCAGGCAAACCACTCCATCTATACCATCCTGTTTTTTCCTTACCTGTCAACGAACTCGATATTTGACGATCAATAAAAATCTCCTCTTTTGAAGTGTTCTGAACAATACGGTACTTAACCCCACTGTCATCTTGAAATTCATACACTGTTTCAGCAGGGGTTTTACCTTGAGTTATCCTCGCATGAAATATTTGATCCCCGAACAGGGCTATATACGCCGGATTTAGATGAATTTTTGCAGGTAATGTTGGCAAAGCACCTTGAGATTTTTTTCCGTTAACTGTAACGATTTTTAATTCAGATGGGCTTATCTCATGACCTCCGCCCACCCAAAGACCTTCCTGCTTACCCGTTCCTCTGCTCCACACAACCGGCTGCTGCTTTTCCTGAGTACTCATCCATTCATTTAAAACTCCATTTCTAAAACCCCCATCTGTAGAAGAGGCGAAAACTGCTGGGGCAAGAACCTCTCTGACCCAGCGCACACCCACATCAGCCAAAATAGGCATTTGAACATTCGATTCATTATTTTTGACGAGTTGTGCAGCTATGATCAAGTTGGAAACAAGTTTTGGATTTCCTTTTAATTCTGCCATTTCTATTGGACGATTGCTATTTGGAAGCGTTGCAAAATGATTTAAAAGTGTTACAGCAGCGTCAAGCCTTTGACTTTCACTTTTGCTTGGATTGTTTACTATGCTGAGAAGCAGATCTGAACCTGAAATAGAGTCTGGAGCAAAAAGTTTAGAAGGGGATGGCATCTTATTTAATGCTTCATTTTGAGGAGCAGAAGCTTCTGAAATTTGAAGCAGATTATTATGCAATAATGAACTCACTTGAAGTATGAACACGAACCTATCGGTAGCTTTTTTGTCTAAGCTGTCATTGGCTAGGACATTTAACATCTCAGCAATCTTCAATAAAGCTTCGGGATTTTTAGTAACCAATTCTTTAATTAAACCTTGATGTCCTAAAATACCCATGATTCTATTTCTAATGATGGGATTGCTGAGTTTTTCTGGATTATTGATAACATATAATAACGCATTTATTCCTGTTGATACAGGTACATGAGTCTTATATTCCCCTCCGCTAACTTCTAATGCAGAGAGATCGTACACTTCTACAGGACTAAGCTTATCATCGTTATTGTCACCCCATGCAAACTCAACAGCGTCTAGAGCTAACCCATTCTCAGATGTTCCAAAATTGCCTTCTAGTTGTAGAGCATTTTGGAATGTTCCTAGTTTGTAACCTACATCAACGTTAATATTTCTATTTACGGCATTGACGAGATTATTTGAATTAGCATCCCCTAACCTAGACCATTCTCTGAAAGGAACTTGTTCCCCTTTTGCACGATTTTTAAATTCAATGAATTCACCTGGATGTGAATTTGCAAATTGCGCATGCCTTGTTACTAATACTATGGGTTTATTTTCTCCTTGGCCAGCACGACCAATTCCCAGATAGATGTCAGAACCATTGCTCCTAGTTTTGTTAACGGCTACAAGGTCCAATCTGCCTTCAGCTGCTAAGTTCTTTTTAAAATTCTCCATACGTTGCATTCTGAATTCTGGACTAGCTACCATCTTGTAATTGGTTTTCTTTACTAGAGATTCCGGTGCATGCAGAGGATTTTTAACTCGATTTTCGTTATCGGCACTCAGTACATCCGTCTGAGGTTCAAAAAAGGCCGTTTCAAAATTTATAAGTGTATTTTGCATCACCTGATGCCGAGAAAAGTCAACAAACTGTGAAGGCAAATGAGGCTCATTCCCATTGTTTGAATAACTAAATTGAAGAGTTCCAAATTCTTGCAATCCCTGAGTGGGATTCATCACTCTCCATATTTGAGACGCCTCATCGCAAACGTTGGAACCCATAAGACGGATCTCATTTTTATAGTCACTATTAACTCCAAGTGTGCTCCCTTTTTCAAATTCATCTAAGCTATCCTTACCCATTTTCTGCATAAAATAGTTGCGCATGCCCTCAATTTTTTTATCTAAATTAGGGTTTATTCCAGGACGGAAATAAGGCATATTTTTAAAAGACAGGAGCGCCTCATAGGCGTAGAATTTATTAAAGTTACCTGCCTTCCCTAAAAGACAAATTTCATCAAATGTAAAGTTTAGCTCACACAAGGTACGAACAAGACTATTATCAAGATCACCCTGATCATTGAAAATGATTTCCCCAAATCTTTCTTTACTATCTGATATTACGGTGCCCGCATCCCTTATTCTCTGTACGATGTTATTTTTTTTCATTTCCAACATATACAATAGGCCAACCTCTACATTCCGCATATCGACCCATTCAGAAGGGTGTAAAGGAACATCATTCGATTTTAGCTTTGCTTCCCAGAAGTTTTTTGACATTGCCGCTAAGGATTTACTGAATCCCTCTATTTCCCCATCATTTGCTTTTAAAGCTTTCCAAAGGGCTACCTCACCACCGGGAGGAGGAAGATTTCGTACTGCAATTTTATAAAGTTCTTTAGCTTCTTCATACTTTCCATTCGCAACTAATGAATCCATCCGCTCTGCTAAGCTTTGACACTCCTTTTTTAGTTCCTGGATATCTTCTGAACTCAAATTTGCAGATGAAACAATTTGACCTACTTGATACGCCCTATCTATATCTTGCGCAGTGAGAGCTGAAGGAGGTTTTTCAGTACCTCCTGCAACAGATTCAGCCTTAACTTTGGCAATTTGAAGAGTCGGTTCTGCCACAACAACTTTATCGAACACTGCCTGACGAGCATCTATTTCTTTTTCAACCCAATCTGAGGGCAGTTTTTTGCTAAGTTCATTTAATGAATTGCGAAATTTTTCAAAAATATCAATTTTCTGGAGATCTGCAGAATTCAACCCTTGCATCTCCATTTGACGAACTAAATGGTCATAGTCGTTGTTTAAACGTTTAATCCACTCTTTTTTTTCTGTTTTAGATAACCCTTCCCAATCGTTAACAACCTCTTTAAGCTTATGATTTAAAACGCCAATAGCAAATACTGCCTTGTCAGCAAAAGGGACTTCAGGAAACTGAGTGCGTATAGCTTCATGAAGAAATTTCCATGGGTCTTGGCGTACTAATTCTCTTCTTTGTGCGTTTGCTGCTACAGGTTTAGCTCCAGCCATCACGACAACATTTTCACGCAGCTCTTCGATCCCCTTCATTCTAACTTCTTTTTTTTGCTGATGAGGATCTTCTTTTTTCTGTTGATGATGGGGTTGAGCGATACTTTCAAACTCTTCTCCGTTACCCTGTTCCGGAACAGGTATATTAGGTACAGGGACTTTAATCCCACCCACAACGATTTCATTGCCCTGAGGCTTCACTGGCTTTGGGGGCTCATAATCTCCCAGCTTAGAAATAAGTTCTGCCTTCTGCATAGTTTTGGCACTAATGTTTGAACTGTCGGAAGGTTTTAGTGCGTTTGCTTGCTCAAGGAATGTGGAAATAAGATTGGCAAGTTGGTTTTCATTAGGAGTTTTATCCCATATAAAATCTCTGACATACATCCCCTGTTTATCGCCAAAAGTTATCTCTGATAGGCATAATTTGCCTTCCTCATTTCGCGAAATCGCAATAAGACTAGATTGATAGACTCCATCTTTCCAAAAACCTGCAGGAATTATTGCTAAATTGACTTGTGTTTTGACTTCCTGTTTTGTCTCAATTTTGTTTTCAACCAGTGAAAAACGCGCTAAGATATCAGCAGCAGATTGAAAGGCTAACTCCTCACGTTGATTTCGGTCACTCAAAGGCATTTTGGCCAGTTTTAAAGCTTCCTCCATCTGTGCATTAATGCCAAAATTCTTTCCAAATTTTTTAACATTTGGATCGTCAGCTTCATTAACATTGAACACTTCCTGTTGTGCCTGAAGGAGTTTGATCATGTCATTTTTACTTTGTAATTCACCCGGAAGATTCTCTGTCGATTTAGCTTTCGGGGAAATTAAAAAATTGAATAAGGCAACAGGAGCTAAAGCAATAGAAGCAACAAATTTAAGGGGAGCATTTAGAGTACTTGTTGTTTTTGACTCGCATAAGCCTCGATATGTTTCTTTGAGTGAGAGGCCTTTTTGAACGAAATAATCCTTAGGTTTGACTGCTTGTTCTTTAAAAGCTTGAGTGGAGATATTAATGACCCTAACGTCATTTTTTGCCTGAGCAACAATACGCCTGTTTCCGTTGGATTCCAAGTGCACAGAATTCCCCATATCATCTGTGATTTCTTGAGCTTGTTCATTGTTAACAGAATAAGTTGCCTTATCCCCACCAAATTGAATAGTTATCGATTTTATTGAATTTAGATCAGCTCGTTGAGCAAAAATAGATTGAACAATTTTTTGAACATCTTGATTACTAATGTTCTTGTCAGAATTGACTTTTACTGCGACACTTTTCTGAAGTTTATTTTCGTCACTATAATTAGCTAGATAGTTGCTGGAAATCGACATCCAACCTCCTAGAAATTATTGCAATAAAAAATCCTAAATTATATTATAATATTTTATTAATTATATAATATAACTTTAAAACATAAAAAGGGCTAGAATGAACCTAAACTATTCAAAATTAGGCGAATTTATATAATATAACTAAAATTTAAAAAAATTTATTGAAGTTAATTAATATAAGTGTTATATTATTATTACATTTAATGTAAGCGTTCAGTCGTCAGCAGTAGATCTTAAAAACTGGGATCAAATTAGAACTTGGTGTAGCATTCGCGATCA